>NZ_JAPFCE010000119.1:0-8070 GCF_026240895.1 Pseudomonas sp. DCB_AW | reverse complement strand
ATCTTTGTGGGAGCGGGTTTACCCGCGAACACGGGCGAAGCCCGTGCCATCCTCCGCGTTGCCTGCTTCGCGGGTAAACCCGCTCCCACAATAAATGTTGGTGAGTCCAACGGCAGCCATGGGTCGACTGCAGCCGTTAGCCAGTGACCGCTTTCGACCCGAAGCTGCCGCTCATCGGCGATCAAATTGCGATCCAACTGTCTAGCCGGCGAGTGAAACCACTAAGTCAAATGCTGTAATAGGAATGTATGCCAAGGCGATGCTCGAATAATGCTCGCGAGACCTGGCGATGAACGCGCAGAGTGGAAGGGCAATCATGATCACGTCCAATACGCCCCATAGCGCTATTGGCGATGCCTTGAAAAAGCTTACGTTTACGACAAGCCCGAGGAATAAATAAGCAGACAGGAACAACAGCGCGTAACGGCCATCCTGTTCGAAGTAAACCTGAAGGCCATTCTGCTCATCCTCACTGCGACTGGGGAGCAACAGCGCAGAGGCTATAAAAAGAGAAAGCGCTAACAGAACGAGCAGGAGAAACTCCAAAAATGTGAACGTAACTTTTATGGCCGGCAGAGCGTTTACAGCCCACCAGAAGTCAAGTTGCGTAGTGAACAGCATCGTGGCCCAGGCGAGCGGTACCCAATCAGGCTTCGCCGCGCGGCGAATGCGGAATACCGTCAATACCCCCAGTAGAAGCCGAGTGACGGAGAGCCCGAGTATCATCGAGAGTATCGTGGCAACGATCGGAAAATTGCTCATGGTACACCCAGGCTTTGGATATTCTGGTTTTAGCACACCTTCCGACAGTAGGCCGGTTATATCGCGCCCTGATGAATAAACGATTGCCCTAGGGCAGCCTTTCATGCGTCCCATGAGGATACAGCCCCACAGCCTGCCCTCTGTGATTGATGAACAAATTTCATGAACCCTTGCCAATTTAACCATCTAGTCCCCACTCGGTAGCTCGCTTACTGTTCTCCCAACACCAAATGTCGGGAGATCCAGATGCACAAGCGCACACTCGGAAACAGTTCACTTGAAGTGTCAGCCCTGGGCTTGGGTTGCATGGGCTTAAGCCATGGCTACGGCCCGGCGACTGACACACAACAGGCCATTGCGCTGATCCGATCGGCGGTTGACCGGGGCGTCACGTTCTTCGATACCGCCGAGGTTTACGGCCCCTACCTGAACGAACAGGTGGTGGGCGAAGCCCTGGCACCGGTGCGCGATGAAGTGGTCATCGCCACCAAGTTCGGCTTCACCTTCGGCGACGACAATAAACAGCAGATTCTCAACAGCCGCCCCGAGCACATCCGGGTCGCGGTCGAGGGTTCGTTGCGTCGACTGCAGACCGACTACATCGATCTGCTTTACCAGCACCGCGTCGATCCGGACGTGCCGATCGAGGACGTCGCCGGCGTGGTGAAGGACTTGATTGGCGAAGGCAAGATCAAGCACTTCGGCCTGTCGGAGGCCGGTGCGCAGACCATTCGCCGTGCACACGCGGTGCAACCGGTCACAGCGCTGCAAAGCGAATACTCATTGTGGTGGCGTGAGCCTGAGCAGGAAGTCCTGCCGACGCTTTGGGAACTGGGCATCGGCTTAGTGCCGTTCAGCCCACTGGGTAAAGGTTTTCTCACCGGCACGGTGTCGGCGCAGACCACTTACGGCAGCGACGATTTCCGCAGCATCGTCCCGCGTTTCAGCCAGCCGGCGCTGCAAGCCAATCAGCGCCTGGTGGTATTGATCCGTGAGATCGCCGCGCAGAAACAAGCCACACCCGCACAGATCGCGCTGGCCTGGCTGCTCGCGCAGGCACCGTGGATCGTACCGATTCCGGGGACGACCAAACTGCCTCGCCTGGAAGAAAACCTCGGCGGCGCGGACGTCACGCTCGACGCCGCCGAACTCAAAGCGATCGATGCCGCACTGGCGCACATCCGCATTGAAGGCGAGCGCTATCCCGAAGCCCTAAAGGCGCGAGTCGGTCGATGAACAATGATCACGATCCGCTGCGGCGCACGGTGATCGCCGCCCTGGCCAGCGCCCCGCTGCTGTCGCTCGCCGACACGCAAGGCCCCAGTGAAACACCCCGCTCAGGCTCGCGGATTCTGGTCGCGTATTTCTCGCGCTCGGGTAATACCCGCATGGTCGCCGGGCTGATCCAACGTGGGCTGAATGCCGATCTCTTCGAGATTCGCCCGGCCCAAGCCTACCCCGAGGACTATCTGCAAACCGTTGAGCAGGCACGTCAGGAGCGTGACAGCGGCTTCGAACCCGAGCTGCAAAACAAGGTTCAGTTCTTGAGCGACTACGACACGATCTATCTCGGCTTTCCGATCTGGGGTGAAACCGCCCCGCCGATCGTGCGCGCCTTTCTCAGCGCCCACGACCTGACCAGCAAAACCCTTATCCCCTTCAACACCCACGGCGGTTATGGCTTGGGCAACAGCCGCAGCGTGCTGGTCGAGCACGCGCCGAAGTCCAGGGTTCTGGAAGGTTTTGTGATGGAAAGTGAGCAGGAGCGTAAGACCATGGAGCGCGTGAACGGCTGGCTGAGCGATCACTCCCTCACGCGTTGATCGAATTCAGTACGGAGTGACAGCATGAATATCCGCACGTTGGGCAACGGCCTTCACGGCGGTGCAGAGTGAATATTCGCTGTTCTGGCGAGGCCCGGAATTGGAGCTGCTGGCAGTGCTGGAAGAACTGGGGATCGGCTTCGTACCGTTCAGCCCGCTCGGCGCCGGTTTCCTCACCGGGCAGATCGACGAGCACACGCAGTTCGATGCCAGCGATTTCCGCAACTTCGTCCCGCGTTTTTCCCCTGAAGCGCGCAAGGCCAACCTGGCATTGGTCAATGTGGTGAAAGCCGTCGCGCAACGCAAAAGCGCCACGCCGGCGCAAGTGGCGCTGGCCTGGTTGCTCGCACAGAAACCGTGGTTTGTGCCAATCCCGGGCACGACAAAGCAGCATCGACTGGAAGAGAACCTGGGCGCTGGCCAACTGCAATTGACCTGCGACGATCTGCGCGTGATCAACGAGCAGATGGCGCAGATTCAAGTGCAGGGGGAACGCCTTCCGGAGTCGGCATTGAAGATGACCGGACTCTGAGTCTGCCCAATCCGGCGCCACGTGCAGCGCCCTTTCACGTCTTACCGGAGTCGATCCGATGAACCGATTGATCGCACCACTCGTTGCTTTTTCATTCATGGCGGCAGAATCCCAAGCTGCTAGCGAAATCCGCGTTACGCCGAACGGCTCGCAGCCCTCGATCAAGGGGGCCGCGCAAAACTTCACCGGTAAGGTGCACGTTGATGGCCTCTTCAAGGGCGAGCCGCCGGCGCGCGTCGGAGGCGGCACGGTAACCTTTGAACCTAGCGCGCGCACGGCGTGGCACACCCATCCGCTGGGGCAAACGCTGATCGTCACCGCAGGCGTCGGCTACGTCCAACAAGAAGGTGGCCCGCGACAGGAGATCCGACCGGGCGACACTGTCTGGATCCCACCGCATACCCGTCACTGGCATGGCGCCACGGCCAGCAACGGCATGACCCACATCGCCATCGCTGAAGCCGAGGACGGCAACACCGTTACCTGGGCGGAGCAGGTCTCGGAGGCGCAATACGCCGGAGAATGAAGTTACGGAATGTGTCGATGCTGGTCACCTGGCATCTTCGCCGCAAACCGTCATCCGACCTCCAGGCCGCGCACCAGCGCGTTCGCGCCGCTATTGCAGCGGTCATGGCACTGTCGACTCATGAGCTCTGCTCAGAAGTCCATGCGCAATTTCGGGGTTAATCGAGACAACCATCCTCCGTACGATCCAGCGGCACCGCAGTGACCCACAAGCGATGGAGCCTCTCACGATGACCACTGACGCACGCAACAGCACTGCCATCCTCGCCCTCATGGCACTCTGTCTGGGTGTTGGGGCGATGTTCAGCGTTACCACTCAAGCAACCGAGGCATCGCAGACCATGGCCAGCACGCCCGCCAGCACAGCTACCTTGTCGCGCCAACAACAAGCGATTCCCCTGATCGCCGCGTTCATGGCCACCAGCGACATACCCCACCTCAACACCGCGCTCAATCAAGGGCTCGATGCCGGCTTGACCATCAGCGAAACCCGGGAAATTCTGGTGCAGCTTTACGCGTATGTGGGCTTCCCGCGCAGCCTGAACGCCTTGAACGAGCTGATGACGGTGGTGCAGACGCGCAAACAGCGCGGTATCGAAGACGCCCCGGGGCGTGAACCGAGCCGGGCGATTCCGATCGGGGATGAGCTGCTGGCTGCCGGCACCGCGAATCAAACCAGAATCTCCGGCGCCCCGGTCAAAGGCCCGGTGTTCGAGTTCGCTCCGGTGATCAACCAATTCCTGCAAACCCACCTGTTCGGCGACATCTTCGAACGCGACAACCTCGACTGGCAAAGCCGCGAACTGGCGACTGTCGGGGCGCTGGCGGCAACGCCTGGGGTCGAGCCGCAATTGCGCTCGCACATGGCGGCGAGCTTGCGCGTCGGCCTGAGCACGGCACAGTTGCGCGAGGTCACGGAACTGCTGAAGAAACACAGCGATGCGCAGACGGCGGAACGTGCCAATACCGCGTTGACCCAAGCCCTCGCGGCTTCGGGGAAATGACATGAAATCTGCAAAGTACCTGCTGAGCATCCCGCTGTTGAGCCTGTTGGCGGCCTGCGCGAACAACCCCGATGGCTCGTTGCTGATTCAACAGCAAGGCAGCTTCGCCGCCGGCGGAACGGTGACCACTGCACCGGGAACCTTCAACCCGCACCAACCAATGGCGCCCAACGGCCAGACCTACCACGGTGACCACGCCTACGCCTTCTATCAAATCCCGGTGGATGCGCGAAAACTGCCCATCGTCATGTGGCACGGTGCGGGTCAGTTTTCCAAGACCTGGGAAACCACCGCCGATGGTCGCGAAGGCTTTCAGAACATCTTTCTGCGCCGCCACTACGGCGTCTACCTGATCGATCAGCCACGGCGTGGCGTTGCAGGGCGCAGCATGGTCGAGACCACAATCAAGCCTGTGCCTGACGAGCAACTGTGGTTCAACCAGTTCCGCATCGGCCTGTGGCCTAACTACTTCAACGGTGTGCAAGTGGCACAGGATGCCCAGACCCGCGAGCAGTTTTTCCGGGCGATGACGCCGAACACCGGGCCGTTCGACATGGGCGTGGTTTCTGATGGCGTGTCAGCACTGTTCGACAAAATCGGCCCGGGGATTTTATTCACTCATTCGCAAGGTGGCGGGCCAGGCTGGTTGACGGCGATCAAGAACGACAAGGTCAAAGCCATTGTGGCGTTCGAACCGGGCAGCAGCTTCGTATTTGCGGATGGTGAAGTGCCTGCGCCGATTCCCAGCGCGTTCGACACGGTGCAAGGCGCGGCGGTGCCGATCGAGCAATTCATGGCCCTCACGCGCATTCCGATTCTGATCCTCTATGGCGACAACATCCCTGAGCAGGCGGTCGAGCTGCCCGCTCAGGACAGTTGGCGCGCACGCCTGAAGATGGCCCGGCTCTGGCGTGACGCGGTCAATCGCCACGGCGGTGATGTGCGACTGATCCACCTGCCGGAGATCGGTATTAACGGCAATACCCACTTCCCCATGTCGGATCTGAACAACGTGCAGATCGCTGACATGGTCGCGCAATTCCTCAAAGAAAAACAGCTGGACTGAGCCAGACACTTCTGCAACTGCCGCCCTTTTTGATTGCCCAGGAGTTACACGTGAAAAACACTCTCAAAGCCACGTTCATGTCGGCCTTGGTCGGCCTCTCGGCTGGCGAAGCCTTGGCCGCCGATTACAAAAAGAACCCGTTCACCCTCGCCTACGACGGCGCTATCAGCAAGAACGAACCGGGCAAGGTCAACATCCATCCGGTCAGCTACAAACTCAACGGTCTGGATATCGCCGCCAACGTCTACACCCCGGCTAATTATGACGCGAAGAAGACCTACCCGACCGTGGTCGTTGCACACCCCAATGGCGGTGTGAAAGAACAAGTCGCCGGTCTGTATGCTCAACGCTTGGCCGAACAGGGCTACATCACCATCACTGCCGATGCGGCGTACCAGGGCTCCAGCGGTGGTCAGCCGCGCAGCATCGATAAACCGGCGTATCGCATCGAAGACATTCACGGCATGGCCGACTTCATCAGCCAGTTTGCCGGCGTCGATGACAAGCGCCTGGGCCTGCTCGGCATCTGTGGCGGCGGTGGTTATTCGTTGGCGGCAGCGCAAACCGACAAACGCTTCAAATCGCTGGCAACGGTGAGCATGTTCAACTCGGGCCGGGTACGTCGCAACGGCTACAACGACTCGCAAATGGACAGCATTGCGCAACGCCTGCAACAGGCGTCAGCAGCTCGCGCGCAAGAAGCCGCCGGCGGCGCGGTGCTGTATTCGGGCGATGCCAACCTCACCGACGAGCAGATTGCCAAACTGCCCTTCGAGCTGTATCGCCAAGGTTATGAGTACTACTGGAAGACCCACGCGCACCCGAACTCGACCTTCAAATACACCACCAGCAGCCTGATCGACTTGATGCGTTTCGACGCCACTGATCATATAGAGCTGATCAACCAACCGCTGCTGATGATCGCCGGCAGCAAAGCCGACAGCCTGTACATGACGCAGGACGCCTTCGCCAAAGCCACCGGCACTACCGACAAGGAAGTGTTTATCCTCGACGGCGCGACGCACATCGAAACCTATTGGGTACCGCGTTATGTCGATGCCGCGATTGGCAAACTGACCGCGTTTTACGGCCGCACCTTGTAATCACCGCTCTTGGGGGTCGCGCATCTGTGTGCAACCTGCTTTCATGGATCAATCCCGCGCCCCTTCATGAGAGGCCCTCATCAATGTCACGCGCTAATCTTAACGACCTGCAAGCCTTCGTGGTCATCACCCGCGAAGGCAGTTTCACCCGTGCGGCCGCCCAGCTTGGCGTCTCGCAGTCGGCACTGAGCCATACCATGCGCGCGCTGGAAAGCCGTTTGGGCGTGCGCTTGTTGACGCGTACCACGCGCAGCGTTTCGCCGACCGAGGCGGGTCAGCGGCTGTATCAATCGATGGCGCCGCGGTTCGATGAGATCGAACTCGAACTGGCCGCGGTCAGCGAATTTCGTGACACCCCGGCAGGCAATGTGCGGATTCAGGCATCCGAACACGCCGCCAACAACATTCTGTGGCCCAAGCTTTCAAAGGTGCTTCCCGACTACCCGGACATCAATGTCGAAATCACCGTCGACTACGCCCTCTCCGACATCGTCGCGCAACGCTATGACGCCGGTGTACGCCTGGGAGACCAGGTGGCCAAGGACATGATCGCCGTACCCATCGGGCCGCCCCTGCGCATCGCTGTCGTGGGCTCACCTGATTATTTCAAACAGCGGCCGGTGCCGAAGGAGCCCGGTGATCTGGCCGCGCAAAATTGCATCAATCTGCGCCTCCCCACCCATGGCAGCCTGATGCAATGGGACTTTGAAAAGGATGGCCATGAACTGAAGGCCCGTGTCGAAGGGCAATGGACGTTCAACAGCAGCGTGCCGATCCTGCGTGCGGCCGTGGCGGGATGTGGCTTGGGTTTCCTGCCGGAAGACATGGTGGCGAAGGAGCTAGCCGATGGCAGCCTTGTGCGGGTATTGGAAGATTGGTGCCAACCCTTTGCCGGTTACCATCTCTACTACCCAAATCGCCGTGAACATTCATCAGCATTTGGCGTTGTAGTTGAAGCATTGCTCTACAAGCACTGAGTCACCGACCTGAGCATCTGAATTTTACCCGCCCCACAAACCCGCGATTCAGCAGACGCTTTTTGATCGATTGCAGTCGTACGTGACCGGCCGCAATGGGTCGAATGCAGTTGTTCGCTAGTGACCGCTATCGACCCATGGCTGCCAGTCGTGTCTGAGGTGATCTTTGTGGGAGCGGGTTTACCCGCGAACACGGGCGAAGCCCGTGCCATCCTCCGCGTTGCCTGCTTCGCGGGTAAACCCGCTCCCACAATAAATGTTGGTGAGTCCAACGGCAG
>NZ_JAPFCE010000118.1:0-8212 GCF_026240895.1 Pseudomonas sp. DCB_AW | reverse complement strand
AGCCCGCTCCCACAGGTTTCAGGTTTACGTGTGGGAGCGGGCTTGCCCCGCGAAGAGGCCAGTAAGGAGTACCCATGTCCGAACACCACCCCGAACCCGATCTCGACTACCTCAAACGCGTCCTGCTGGAGATGCTCGCCATCCCCAGCCCCACTGGCTTCACCGACACCATCGTGCGCTACGTCGCCGAACGCCTGGATGAGTTGGGCATCCCCTTCGAGCTCACCCGCCGTGGCACCATCCGCGCCACCCTCAAAGGCCGGCAAAGCTCACCGGACCGCGCTGTTTCCGCGCACCTGGACACCATCGGCGCCAGCGTGCGTCAGTTGCAGGACAACGGCCGCCTGGCGCTGGCGCCGGTGGGCTGCTGGTCGAGCCGCTTTGCCGAGGGCAGCCGGGTCAGTGTGTTCACCGACACCGGCGTGTTCCGCGGCAGCGTGTTGCCGCTGATGGCCAGCGGGCATGCGTTCAACACCGCCATCGACCAGATGCCTATCAGTTGGGACCACGTCGAAGTGCGCCTGGATGCCTACTGCGCGACCCGCGCCGATTGCGAAGCCCTGGGGGTCTCGATCGGCGATTTCGTCGCCTTCGACCCGTTGCCAGAGTTCACTGAAAGCGGCCACATCAGCGGCCGCCACCTGGACGACAAAGCGGGCGTAGCCGCATTGCTGGCGGCGCTCAAGGCGGTGGTGGAAAGTGGCCGACAGCCGCTGATCGACTGCCACCCGCTGTTCACCATCACCGAAGAAACCGGCTCCGGCGCGGCAGGTGCCCTGCCCTGGGACGTCAGCGAATTCGTCGGCATCGACATTGCCCCGGTAGCGCCAGGCCAGGCCTCCAGCGAGCATGCGGTGAGCGTGGCCATGCAGGACTCTTCGGGGCCTTACGATTACCACCTGTCGCGTCACCTGCTGAAGCTGGCCGGCGACCACGATTTGCCGGTCAGGCGCGACCTGTTCCGTTACTACTTCAGCGATGCCCACTCGGCGGTGACGGCGGGGCATGACATCCGAACCGCGCTGGTGGCGTTTGGCTGCGATGCCACGCACGGTTACGAGCGCACGCATATCGACAGCCTGGCGGCGCTGAGCCGGTTGCTGTCAGCGTATTTGTTGAGCCCACCGGTGTTTGCCAGTGATTCGCAGCCGGCCAATGCCTCGCTCGAGCGCTTCAGCCATCAGTTGGAGCACGATGCACAGATGGAGAGCGATACGCGGGTGCCGGCGGTGGATAGCCTGGTTGGGAATAAAGGCTGATAGTTTGGGGCTGCTGCGCAGCCATCGCGACGCAAGGCCGCTCCTACACGGTCCTTGTGGGAGCGGCCTTGCGTCGCGATGGGCCGCGCAGCGGCCCCAAATGCACGAACGTTTCGCGTAGCATGCCCACACTCAACCCCCAGAATCGCCCGCCATGCTAATCCCCTACGACCAACTGCAAGCCGACACCCTGACCCTGCTGATCGAGGACTTCGTCACCCGCGACGGTACCGACAACGGCGACGACACCCCCCTCGAAACCCGCGTATTGCGGGTGCGCCAGGCATTGGCCAAGGGCCAGGCGTTCATCCTGTTCGACCCGGAAAGCCAGCAATGCCAGCTCCTGGCCAAACATGATGTGCCACGCGAGCTGCTCGACTGACGCCCTCACGCGCCACGCCCCTTGCGCACCTCCCCCTCCTTGATGCGCTTGTACACCTCAGCGCGGTGCACCGGCACCTCGCGGGGCGCACTCACCCCAAAACGCACCATCCCGTCCCGCGTCTCGACCACCATGATGCGGATGTCATCGCCAATGGTGATGACTTCGCCTACTTCGCGCCCTATTACCAGCATGATCCGATCCTCCAGCGTAAGGGAAAACCGGAGCGTGCCTCGGGTACTTAAGGCTACTCAATAGTTCCAGGGCAATTCAGAAGCAACCTACATCCATGGGTAATTTCCCCTACAGACAGATCATCGCGCAGGCGCCTTGGCACGCATTTTCACCGCCATGTCGGCCATCTCGTCATACAGCCGCTCAGGTGCCTCGCGCTTGAGCTGCCACGCCTGGCGCCCGGCCTCGTGGGGCAAGATCAGAAACTCGCCGGCAGCCACTTGCCGGTGGATGTACTCGGCGATATCGACCGCGCTGATCGGCGAGCCCTCCAGCAGCTTGCCGACCTGGGCCTTCATGGCCGGGTTCGGGCCACGGAACGAATCCAGCAGGTTGGTCTGGAAGAACGACGGGCACACCACGTGCACCGCCACCTGCACTTGGCGCAATTCCACCAGCAGGCTTTCCGACAGGGCCAGCACACCGGCCTTGGCGACGTTGTAGTTGCTCATGCCCGGGCCCTGCATCAGCGCGGCCATCGAGGCGATGTTGATGATCCGCCCTTGGCTGCGCTCCAGCAGCGGGAGGAAGGCCTTGCAGCCCTTGACCACGCCCATGAGGTTGACCGCGATTTGCCAGTCCCAGTCCTCAAGCGACAACTCGGCGAAGAAGCCGCCCGAGGCGACGCCGGCGTTGTTGACGATCACATCGATGCCGCCAAAGCGCTCTTCGCAGGCCTGGGCCAGCGCCGTGAGCTGGCTGTAGTCGCGCACATCACAGCGCTGGATAAACCCGTCGCCACCGGCTTCCCGGGCCAGTTCCAGCGTTTCGCGCAGGCCGGCCTCGTTGACATCGGCCAACGCCAGGCGCCAGCCCTCGCGTGCCCAGCGCAGGGCGATCTCGCGGCCGAGGCCGGACCCGGCGCCGGTGATCATGATGCGGTTTTGCATGGTGGCAGGCCTTGTGCTGATGGGTTGTCAGGCGAGTCTAATCAAGGCATTGCCGAGAGGGAGGGTCCATCAGGGTAGTGAATGAAAGGGCATGACCAAGCGGTCAGTACCGAACAAATGGAATCTTTAGCCAAGCGCACCGGTCCGATTTAACAAGAGGCCAGCAGTCCGAGGCCCTTGACCCCTAACCACGCAAGGACTCCGCCATGACCACGATCCTCATCATCATCCTGATCCTGCTGCTGATTGGTGGCTTACCCGTCTTCCCACACTCGCGCAGCTGGGGCTATGGCCCTTCCGGCATTATCGGCGTGGTGTTGGTGATTCTGCTGGTGCTGTTGCTGCTAGGCATGATCTAGCCGTCCAAGCATAAAAAAACCGCGATACGGGCATCACCCGTATCGCGGTTTTTTTTATGCCTCAGCGGTCAGTGCGAAACCGCACCGGAAGCGCCCAGGCCGGTTTGCGAACGCACAAACTGCGGGAAGAACAGCGCACGTTCGTTCTCAGCCGCCTTGGACTTGTCGGTGACCGAGAAGAACCAGATACCGACGAAGGCAATCAGCATCGAGAACAGCGCCGGGTACTCGTACGGGTAGATCGCCTTCTCGTGGCCGAGGATCTGTACCCAGATGGTTGGGCCAAGGATCATCAGGCCCACTGCACTCACCAGGCCCAGCCAGCCGCCGATCATGGCGCCGCGGGTGGTCAGTTTCTTCCAGTACATCGAAAGCAGCAGTACCGGGAAGTTGCAGCTGGCAGCAATCGAGAACGCCAGGCCCACCATGAAGGCGATGTTCTGCTTCTCGAACAGGATGCCCAGGCCGATCGCCAGCACGCCGAGGGCGATGGTGGTGATCTTCGACACGCGGATCTCGTCCTTGTCGTTGGCCTTGCCCTTGCGCCATACGCTGGCGTACAGGTCGTGGGACACCGCCGAGGCACCGGCCAGGGTCAGGCCAGCAACCACCGCCAGGATGGTGGCGAAGGCCACCGCCGAGATGAAGCCCAGGAACACGCTGCCACCCACGGCATTGGCCAGGTGCACCGCGGCCATGTTGTTACCGCCCAGCAAGGCGCCTGCGGCGTCCTTGAAGTCCGGGTTGGTGCTGACCAGCAGGATCGCGCCAAAGCCGATGATGAAGGTGAGGATGTAGAAGTAGCCGATGAAGCCGGTGGCGTAGAGCACGCTCTTGCGCGCTTCCTTGGCGTCACTGACGGTGAAGAAGCGCATCAGGATGTGCGGCAGGCCAGCGGTACCGAACATCAGCGCCAGGCCCAGGGAGAACGCCGAGATCGGGTCCTTGACCAGGCCGCCAGGGCTCATGATCGCCTCGCCTTTGGCGTGCACCTTGATGGCTTCGGAGAACAGGGTGTTGAAGTCGAAGTTGACGTGTTTCATCACCATCAGTGCCATGAAGCTGGCACCGGACAGCAGCAGCACGGCCTTGATGATCTGTACCCAGGTGGTGGCCAACATGCCGCCGAACAGTACGTACAGGCACATCAGGATACCGACCAGAATCACCGCCACGTGGTAGTCGAGGCCAAACAGCAGCTCGATCAACTTACCGGCGCCGACCATCTGCGCGATCAGGTAGAACGCCACCACCACCAGCGAACCGGAGGCCGACAGGGTACGGATTTCTTTCTGCCCGAGGCGGTACGAGGCCACGTCGGCGAAGGTGTACTTGCCCAGGTTGCGCAGGCGCTCGGCGATCAGGAAGAGGATGATCGGCCAGCCGACCAAAAAGCCGATGGAGTAGATCAGGCCGTCGTAACCCGAGGTGAACACCAGGGCGGAAATCCCCAGGAACGAGGCCGCCGACATGTAGTCACCGGCAATTGCCAGGCCGTTCTGGAAGCCCGTGATCTTGCCGCCGGCTGCGTAGTAGTCCGCCGCCGATTTGTTGCGTTTGGAGGCCCAGTAGGTGATCCCGAGGGTGAAGGCGACGAAGGCCACGAACATGGCGATCGCCGACACGTTCAGCGGCTGTTTCTGCACCTCGCCGGTCAGGGCATCGGCGGCCCACACGGCGGGTGCGAAAACGCCGCAGGCCAGAACGGCCAGGGCTTTGGCGTGGCGAATCATTGTTGCGCCTCCTTCAGGATGGCCTTGTTCAGCTCATCGAACTCACCGTTGGCACGGCGCACGTAGATGGCGGTCAGGACAAATGCCGAAACGATCAGGCCGACGCCCAGGGGGATGCCCCAGGTAATCGACGACTCTGGGCTGAGCTTGGCGCCCAGTACATGAGGACCGTAGGCGATCAGGAGGATGAAGGCGCAGTAGAGACCGAGCATGATCGCCGAGAGAATCCAGGCGAACCGTTCGCGTTTTGTAACCAGCTCCTTGAAGCGCGGGCTGTTTTGTATCGAGAGGTAAATGCTGTCGTTCATTGTTTTTGTCCTAGCAGCACAGATAGGGGATGAAACCCACACCCTCACTTTATGCTGCCGTTGGACGCCAACCAGACGACCTTAGTCTTAGATGCAACAGTGTTTTACCGATTAAGTAACAAAACACCTGTAGGAGCAGACTTGTGCTGCGAAGAGGCCGGTACAGATGGCCCCGTTTTTCTGGGGCTGTACCGGACTCTTCGCAGCACAAGGCTGCTCCTACAGGTGAGCGTGTTGCCAGTTACTTACCGGTCCACTCTTTGACCCGGTCCGGGTGTTTGGCCACCCAGTCCTTGGCCGCCGCTTCAGGCTTGGCGCCTTCCTGGATCGCCAGCATCACTTCGCCGATCTCGTCCTTGGACTGCCAGCTGAACTTCTTGAGGAACTCCGCCACTTCCGGCGCCTTGGTCGCCAGTTCCTTGCTGCCGATGCTGTTGACGGTTTCGGCAGCGCCATACACGCCTTTCGGGTCTTCGAGGAACTTGAGCTTCCACTTGGCGAACATCCAGTGCGGCACCCAACCGGTCACGGCAATCGACTGCTGCTTGGCATAGGCACGGCCCAGTTCGGCGGTCATCGCAGCGCCGGAACTGGCCTGCAGTTTGTAACCTGTCAGGTCGTAGTCTTTGATGGCCTGGTCGGTCTTGAGCATTACCCCGGAGCCGGCGTCGATACCGACGATCTTCTGCTTGAAGCTGCTGTCGGTCTTGAGGTCGGCGATGCTTACCGCCTTCACGTATTCAGGGACGATCAGGCCGATTTTGGCATCCTTGAAGTTGGCACCGTAGTCGACCACGTTGTCTTTGTTCTTGGTCCAGTACTCGCCGTGGGTCACGGGTAACCAGGCCGACAACATCGCATCGAGCTTGCCGGTCGCCACGCCCTGCCACATGATGCCCGTGGCCACGGCCTGCAACTTCACGTCGTAGCCGAGCTTCTGCTTGATCACTTCGGCGGCCACGTTGGTGGTCGCCACGCTGTCGGCCCAACCATCCACGTAACCAATGCTTACTTCTTTGGCCATTGCCTGTGCAGCGCTCATGGCCATTACCAGGGCGGTGCCCACACCCAGGAAACGTCGCATCTTGTTCAAAGTTGCCATCAAAGCATCCCCTCGTCAGGTCTCGGAGATTGCATCATCTTCCTGCAACAACTTGTGACCTGCTCCCTGTACGACATGTAACCAACCATAGGCGACAGCACTGTGCCATTAGCGCCATGGGCTCACGCCAGTCTGCGCGATCCTTGCATGCCAAAGGATTGGCGCCGGGCTACTATCTACCCTTTTGCGCCTGACGATGGACCGCCCGATGCCCAGCCCCACCCGCCTGCACCTGCCGTTGTACCTGCTAGCCTGCCTGCTTGCCCTGATCGGGCTGGCAACGCTCTGGTACGGGCTCGGCAAGCCGGTGCACCTGCCCGATGCGGCTAGCCCCACGCACAAACTGCAGTGTGCTTCTTACACCCCCTTCGACAAGGACCAGTCGCCGTTCGACCAGCCGTTTCGCCTGCGCCCGGCGCGCATGGATGCCGACCTGGCCTTGCTGGCCGAGCGTTTTCAGTGCATCCGCACCTATTCGATGACCGGCCTTGAGGCAATACCGCAACTGGCACGCAAACATGGCCTGAAGGTGATGCTCGGTGCCTGGGTCAACGCCAACCCGGTGGACACCGAGAAGGAAGTGGACCTGCTGATCGCCGCCGCCAACGCCAACCCCGATGTCGTCAGCGCGGTGATCGTCGGCAACGAGGCGCTGCTGCGCAAGGAAGTCACCGGCACGCGCCTTGCTGAGCTGATCGCCAAGGTCAAGCGCCAGGTCAAGGTGCCGGTGACCTATGCCGACGTCTGGGAATTCTGGCTGCAACACCCCCAGGTGGCCCCTGAGGTGGACTTTTTGACTATCCACTTGCTGCCTTACTGGGAGGATGACCCACGCGGCATCGACGATGCCTTGGCCCATGTCGCCGATGTGCGCCGTGAGTTCGGGACGCGCTTTGCGCCCAAGGACATCCTGATCGGCGAGACCGGTTGGCCCAGCGAAGGCCGCCAACGGGAAACTGCCGTGCCCAGCCGGGCCAACGAGGCGCGCTTTATCCGTGGCTTTGTGGCGATGGCCGAAAGCAATGGCTGGCGGTACAACCTGATCGAGGCCTTCGACCAGCCGTGGAAGCGCGCCAGCGAAGGCGCCGTGGGCGGCTACTGGGGGCTTTATGACGCCGACCGGCAGGACAAAGGCGTGCTCGAAGGGCCCGTCAGCAACCTGCACTACTGGCCGCAGTGGCTGCTGGCCAGCGCGGTGTTGATGCTGGTCATGCTGTGGGTGGCCGGGCAGCCCGCTACCCCCATGGCGGCCCTGCTGTTGCCGTTGCTGGCCGCGTTTGGCGCGGGTTGCCTGGGGCTGTGGGGCGAGCTGATGCGCAGCCACGCACGCTTTGCTGGGGAGTGGCTGTGGGCCGGGCTGCTGGCGGCGCTCAACCTGCTGGTGCTGGCCCACGCCGCCCTGGCCTTGGCCCGCCGCGATGGCTGGCGTGAGCGTATTTTTGCCTGGCTTGAGGCCCGTGCTGGCTGGCTGTTGCTTGCAGCGGGCTTTGCGGCGGCGGTGAGCATGCTGGCGCTGGTATTCGACCCGCGTTACCGCAGTTTCCCTACAGCTGCACTGGCGTTGCCGGCAGTGGTTTACCTGGTGCGGCCGGTGCTGGCGCGGCGGGCCGAGGTGGCATTGCTGGCGTTTATCGTGGGGGCGGGGGTGGTGCCGCAGTTGTTTCTGGAAGGGCTGGAGAATCAGCAGGCCTGGGGCTGGGCGGTGGTGAGCGTTTTGATGGCCTTGGCGTTGTGGCGGAGCCTAAGATTGCGTGCAGGCTGACAGGGGCTGCTTTGCAGCCCATCGCAGGCAAGCCAGCTCCTACAGGTCTGCGCTGTACCTGTAGGAGCAACTGTCTTTGAGGATTTTTTTGAAGTTGGCCCCCGCTAGGCATAGCTTCGCCAGCGATACCACGTAGCGGTGTCGCTGGCGAAGCCCGCGTTTAGTAGATCAATCCTCGATTGC
>NZ_JAPFCE010000117.1:0-8445 GCF_026240895.1 Pseudomonas sp. DCB_AW | reverse complement strand
CACCCTGAACTCGGCCCTGAGCTGCTGATGCTGGTCGCCATGTGCTTTGCCCTGTGCCTGGTGCCGGTGGCAATGACCCGGCGCATCCACCCGGCGCCTTTGCGGCCGGCGCCGATGGAGCCCCAGTATTGAATGGCCTGTGTATGACTCAATGGTCTTCGCTGTCATCCTCATCGCCGCCGGCGACATTCATCCCCAGCTCCTTGATCTTGCGCGTCAAGGTATTGCGCCCCCAGCCCAGCAACAACGCCGCATCCCGACGCCGCCCGGCCGTGTGCTTGAGGGCGGTCTCGATCATGATCCGTTCGAAACTGGGCACCGCACTGTCGAGCAGGTTCGATTGGCCACGGGCCAGCGCCTGGTCCGCCCACTGGCGCAGCGCCTGTTCCCAGTTGGTCACGGGGGCGGCGTCCTGCGGCAGGTTCAGCAGCTCGGGAGGCAAGTCACCGATCAGCACTTCACGGCTGGACGCCATCACGGTGATCCAGCGGCAGGTGTTTTCCATCTGCCGCACGTTGCCCGGCCACGGCAGGTTGCGGATGAACTCTTCGGTTTCCGGCTTCAGCAGTTTCGGCTCCACCGCCAGCTCCTGCGCGGCGCGGGCGAGGAAGTGGCGGGCGAGCGCAGGGATATCTTCGCGGCGGTCGGCCAGGCGCGGAATGTGGATGCGGATCACATTGAGCCGGTGGAACAAGTCCTCGCGGAACTTGCCAGCCTGCACCAACGACTCCAGGTTCTGGTGGGTGGCGGCAATGATGCGCACATCCACCTTGACCGGCACGTGGCCACCCACCCGGTAGAACTCGCCATCGGCCAGCACCCGCAGCAGGCGGGTCTGGGTGTCGGCGGGCATGTCGCCGATCTCGTCGAGGAACAACGTACCGCCGTCGGCCTGCTCGAAGCGGCCGCGGCGCAGGTTTGCCGCACCGGTGAAGGCGCCTTTCTCGTGGCCGAACAGCTCGGACTCCATCAGGTCTTTAGGGATGGCTGCCATGTTCAGGGCAATGAACGGTGACGCCGCACGCGGGCTGTGGCGGTGCAACGCATGCGCCACCAGCTCTTTGCCGGTGCCGGACTCACCGTTGATCAGTACCGTGATGTTGGAGTGGCTCAGGCGACCGATGGCGCGGAACACCTCCTGCATCGCCGGCGCTTCGCCGATGATCTCTGGCGTGCGGGCCAAGGCTTGTGGCACATCGAGGCCTTGCTGCTCCTGGGCATGCTGGTTGGCGCGCTTGACCAGCGACACCGCCTCGTCCACGTCGAACGGCTTGGGCAGGTACTCGAAGGCGCCGCCCTGGTAGGACGCCACGGCACTGTCGAGGTCGGAGTGAGCGGTCATGATGATGACCGGCAGGCGCGGGTGCTGTTCGCGGATCTGGGCCAGCAGGTCAAGGCCGCTGGTGCCCGGCATGCGGATGTCGGAAATGATCACATCCGGTTGCTGGCGGGCCAGGCGGCCCATCACGCCATCAGCGCTGTCGAAGCTCTGGGTGGTCATGCCTTCCTGTTGCAGGGCTTTTTCCAGGACCCAGCGGATGGAGCGATCATCGTCGACGATCCATACGGTTTCACTTCGGCTCATGAGGCGGTGGCTCCTTGTTCCAGAGGCAGGTAAATCGAGAAGGCGGTATGGCCCGCGTGGCTTTCACACTCGATCAGGCCCTGGTGCTGGCTGATGATGTTCTGGGTGATGGCCAGGCCCAGCCCGGTACCGTCCGGGCGCCCGCTGACCATGGGATAGAAAAGCGTGTCTTGCAGTTCCGACGGGATGCCCGGGCCGTTGTCGATGATCTCGACGCGTGCCACCAGGCGGTGGCGCACATGGCCGATGGTGAACTGGCGCAGCGCACGGCTGCGCAGGGTGATGCGGCCCAGGCGCAATTCGTTCTGCGAGCTGATCGCCTGCATGGCGTTGCGCACGATGTTCAGCACCGCCTGGATCATCTGCTCACGGTCGATCAGCACATCCGGCAGGCTCGGGTCGTAGTCGCGCACCAACGTGATGCAGCCCTGGCTTTCGGCGTCCACCAGGCTGCAGACCCGCTCCAGCACTTCGTGGATGTTGGTCATGGCCAGCGAGGGCAGTTTGTTCGAGCCCAGCATACGGTCGACCAGATTGCGCAGGCGGTCGGCCTCTTCGATGATCACGTTGGTGTAGTCGCGCAGGCCCTCTTCAGGCAGCTCGCGGGCCAACAGCTGCGCCGCGCCGCGGATGCCACCGAGCGGGTTCTTGATCTCGTGGGCCAGGCCTCGCACCAGCATCTTGGTGGTTTCCTGCTTGCTCAGCTGGGCTTCTTCCTTGGTGATGCGCAGCAGCCGATCGCGTGGGTGCACCTCGAGCAGCAGTAGGGTCTGGCCCTGGTGCAAAATCGGCGTGACAGCGTAGTCGACGGTGATGGTCTGCCCAGTCAGCGAGGTCAGTTGCGCCTCGCGCTTGGTGAACGGGTGCGCCTGTTCCACCGCCTGGCGCAGCGAGCTGAGCGCTTCGGTCGACTCGGTGAACAGCTCGCTGATGAACTGCCCATGGCTGCGCTGGCCACTGACGGCCAACAGCATTTCTGCCGCCGGGTTCATGTATTCCAGGCGCAGCTCGGCGTTCAGCAGGAGCGTGGCGGTGGTCAGGTTGTCCAGAAGCAGACGGTGCTGTGCATCGCTGATGGTCATAAGGCGTCGTTGACCTCTTTTGGCGCTTGCCTGGCACTGGGTGGCCAGAGCCGGGCGCGCTGTGGATCCGCTGATGCCAGGAAAATGCAAGAAACAAACCAAAGCTCCGAAAAGAAGCGAGATTTGCCCATAAAGGCCTGTATCTGCGCACTTTCGGATCAGAAACTCTGGATGAAACGTTTCACTTGACCCAGATTGGGGAGCAAATAGGGGCACGGCTGGCAGTTGTGCACCAAGATAGAGCATAGCGGGAGTGGCGAGGGTTCTGCGTGGGCAGAAACAAAAACGGCCTCCCGAAGGAGGCCGTCTTGATCACGTAATCGGCGCCAGGCGCCGATCAGATCAGCAGCTGTAGTACAGCTCGTATTCCAGTGGGTGCACGAAGGTACGGACTTTGATCTCTTCTTCGCTCTTCAGCTCGATGAAGGCATCGATGAAGTCGTCGGAGAACACGCCGCCCTTGGTCAGGAACGCACGGCCTTTATCCAGCTCTTCCAGGGCCTCTTTCAGGCTGCCGCAGACTTGCGGGATGTCTTTCGCCTCTTCAGGCGGCAGGTCGTACAGGTTCTTGTCGGCAGCATCGCCTGGGTGGATCTTGTTCTGGATGCCGTCCAGGCCAGCCATCAGCAGGGCCGCGAAGGCCAGGTACGGGTTGGCCGATGGGTCCGGGAAGCGCGCTTCGATACGGCGGGCTTTCGGGCTGCCGACGTACGGAATACGGATCGAGGCGGAACGGTTGCGCGCCGAGTAGGCCAGCATCACCGGGGCTTCGAAGCCTGGGACCAGACGCTTGTAGGAGTTGGTCGACGGGTTGGTGAAGCCGTTCAGGGCCTTACCGTGCTTGATGATACCGCCGATGAAGTACAGGGCGGTGTCGGACAGGCCGGCATAGCCTTCACCCGAGAAGGTGTTCTTGCCGTCTTTCCAGATCGACATGTGCACGTGCATGCCCGAGCCGTTGTCGCCGTACAGTGGCTTCGGCATGAAGGTGGCGGTACGGCCGTAGGCGTCGGCAACGTTGTGCACGACGTACTTCAGGGCCTGTACTTCGTCAGCTTTCTTCACCAGGGTGTTGAACTTGACGCCGATTTCGTTCTGGCCGGCAGTCGCCACTTCGTGGTGGTGAACTTCAACGGTCTGACCCATTTCTTCCAGTGCGTTGCACATGGCAGTACGGATTTCGTGGTCGTGGTCGAACGGCGGAACTGGGAAGTAGCCGCCTTTGACGCCAGGACGGTGGCCTTTGTTGCCGCCTTCCACGTCAGCGCCAGTCATCCACGAGCCTTGCTCGGAGAAGATCTTGAACATCGAGCCGGAGATGTCCGACTGGAACTTCACTTCGTCGAAGATGAAGAACTCAGGCTCTGGGCCAGCGAATACGGTGTCACCGATGCCGGTGCTCTTCAGGTACTCTTCGGCGCGCTTGGCGATGCCGCGTGGGTCGCGATCGTAGCCCTGCATGCTCGACGGGTCGACGATGTCGCAGGTGATGATCAGGGTCGGCTCTTCGGTGAACGGGTCCAACACGGCGGTGTCATCGACCGGCATCAGGATCATGTCGGAGGCTTCGATGCCTTTCCAGCCAGCGATGGAGGAACCGTCGAACATCTTGCCGACTTCGAAGAAATCTTCGTCCAGGCCATCACGCGCCGGCATGGTCACGTGGTGCTGAATGCCTTTGGTGTCCGTGAAACGCAGATCAATCCACTTGACGTCATGATCTTTGATGAGTTGAACCGACTTCGACATGTTGTCCTCCGGATGGTCTAGAGCGCGGTGGGCCGCTGCCCTGGAAAAAGGGTGTTGCCGGGCGCGGATAGTCGGCCAAGCTTACCTGCCTCACAAGGGAGCAAATTGCATGCCAGTGCCCGAAAATGGCGAGGGCGGGATAAAAGAGGGCGTTTGCGGGCATCTGGCGACAGGGTAGCGGGGAAAAGTGCACCCTTAAGATGCGGTTTTTAGTACCAGTGCACCAATAGTGTGCACGTGCTTAGTGTTGTGCTTTCTTTCAGGGCCTCTTCGCGGGTGAACCCGCTCCCACAGGGACCGCAGGGATTTCGAAGATTGTGCAATCCCCTGTAGGAGCGGGTTTACCCGCGAAAGGGCCGGAACAGGCACCCCAAAACCCCGGCCTTGCATTTATCTCAAAGCTTCTGATCAAAAGTTGGTCAAATCCTGAGCAATTTCCGATATAATTCGCGCCCCTCATTTTCGGCAGGCCCTGCGCGCGCTGTTAACCAATGAAACTTATCGTCAAAGTCTTCCCAGAAATCACCATCAAGAGCCGGCCGGTGCGCAAGCGCTTCATCCGTCAGCTCGGCAAGAACATCCGCAACGTGCTCAAGGATCTGGATCCTGAGCTCGCGGTCGATGGTGTCTGGGACAATCTCGAAGTGGTCACCCGCGTCGAAGACGAGAAGGTCCAGCGCGAGATGATCGAGCGCCTCACCTGCACGCCGGGTATCACCCACTTCCTGCAGGTCGAGGAATACCCGCTCGGCGACTTCGACGACATCGTCGAGAAGTGCAAGCAGCACTTCGGTCACCTGCTGGCAGGCAAGCACTTCGCCGTACGCTGCAAGCGCGGCGGCCACCACGACTTCACGTCGATGGACGTCGACCGCTACGTCGGCAGCCAGCTGCGTCAGCAGTGCGGCGCCGCCGGCATCGAGCTGAAGAACCCGGAAGTCCTGGTGCGCATCGAAATTCGCAACCAGCGCCTGTACGTGATCCACAACCAGCACCAGGGCATCGGCGGCTATCCGCTGGGCGCCCTGGAGCAAACCCTGGTATTGATGTCCGGTGGCTTCGACTCCACCGTGGCGGCCTACCAGATGATGCGTCGTGGCCTGATGACCCACTTCTGCTTCTTCAACCTCGGCGGCCGTGCCCACGAACTGGGGGTGATGGAAGTTGCCCACTACCTGTGGAAAAAGTACGGCAGCAGCCAGCGCGTGCTGTTCATCAGCGTGCCGTTCGAAGAAGTGGTCGGCGAGATCCTCAACAAGGTCGACAACAGCTACATGGGCGTGACCCTCAAGCGCATGATGTTGCGCGGCGCCGCCCATATGGCCGACCGCCTGCAGATCGACGCGCTGGTCACCGGCGAGGCAATTTCCCAGGTCTCCAGCCAGACCCTGCCGAACCTGTCGATCATCGACTCGGCGACCGACAAGCTGGTGCTGCGCCCGCTGCTGGCCAGCCACAAGCAGGACATCATCGACCAGGCCACCGAAATCGGCACCGCCGACTTCGCCAAGCACATGCCTGAATACTGCGGCGTGATCTCGGTAAACCCGACCACCCACGCCAAGCGTCACCGCATGGAGCATGAAGAGAAGCAATTCGACATGGCCGTGCTGGAGCGCGCCCTCGAACGCGCCAAGTTCATCTCGATCGACCACGTGATCGATGAGCTGGGCAAGGACGTCGAGGTGGAAGAAGTGCGCGAAGCGCTGCCTGGCCAGATCGTCATCGACATCCGTCACCCCGATGCCCAGGAAGACGAACCCCTGGTGATCGAGGGCATCGAAGTCCAGGTGATGCCATTTTATGCAATTAATAGTCGCTTCAAGCAGCTGGATGAAACGCGCCAGTACCTGCTGTATTGCGACAAGGGTGTGATGAGCCGACTGCACGCACACCACCTGCTCAGTGAGGGACATGCCAATGTGCGTGTTTATCGTCCGGCATAAGACGCCAGGGCTGTATGGCGGCAGCATCCGCCATCGCCCTCCCGACCACCGGGCCTGCTGAGCCTTATACCTTACATATTGGTCGCCTAGACTAGGCGGCAACCGAATCCTCTGATCGAGATACACTTGTGATCGAAAATCTGCGTAACATCGCCATCATCGCCCACGTTGACCATGGTAAAACCACGTTGGTCGACAAACTCCTGCGTCAGTCCGGCACTCTGGAGCGTAACGAGCTCAACGACGAGCGCGTCATGGACTCCAACGACCAGGAAAAAGAGCGCGGTATTACCATTCTGGCGAAAAACACCGCCATCAACTGGAACGGCTACCACATCAACATCGTCGACACCCCCGGCCACGCCGACTTCGGTGGCGAGGTTGAGCGTGTAATGTCGATGGTCGACTCCGTGCTGCTGCTGGTCGACGCTCAAGACGGCCCGATGCCGCAAACCCGCTTCGTGACCAAAAAGGCCTTCGAAGCTGGCCTGAAGCCAATCGTTGTCATCAACAAGGTTGACCGCCCGGGCGCGCGTCCTGACTGGGTTCTGGACCAGATCTTCGACCTGTTCGACAACCTCGGTGCCACCGACGAACAGCTGGACTTCAAAGTCGTCTACGCCTCGGCCCTGAACGGCATCGCCGGTCTGGACCACACCGAAATGGGCGAAGACATGACTGCCCTGTACCAGGCGGTCATCGACCACGTTCCAGCGCCAGCTGTTGACCGTGACGGCCCGTTCCAGATGCAGATCTCCGCTCTGGACTACAACAGCTTCCTGGGTGTGATCGGTGTTGGCCGTATTGCCCGTGGTCGCATCAAGCCGAACACCCCGGTTGTCGCCATCGACGCCGACGGCAAGAAGCGTAACGGCCGTATCCTCAAGCTGATGGGCCACCACGGCCTGCACCGCGTCGATGTCGAAGAAGCCCAAGCTGGCGACATCGTCTGCATCAGCGGTTTCGACGAGCTGTTCATCTCCGACACCCTGTGCGACCCGACTGCCGTTGAGGCGATGAAGCCGCTGACCGTTGACGAGCCTACCGTTTCGATGACCTTCCAGGTCAACGACTCGCCGTTCTGCGGCAAGGAAGGCAAGTTCGTCACCAGCCGTAACATCAAGGACCGTCTGGACAAAGAGCTGCTGTACAACGTTGCCCTGCGCGTTGAAGAAACCGACTCCCCAGACAAGTTCAAAGTCTCGGGCCGTGGTGAGCTGCACCTCTCGGTACTGATCGAAACCATGCGTCGCGAAGGCTTCGAGCTGGCCCTGGGCCGCCCAGAAGTGATCATCCGCGAAGTGGACGGCGTGAAGCAGGAACCGTTCGAAAACGTCACCATCGACATCCCTGAAGAAGCCCAGGGCAAGGTCATGGAAGAGATGGGTCTGCGTAAAGGCGACCTGACCAACATGGTCCCGGATGGCAAGGGCCGTGTACGCCTGGAATACAACATCCCGGCGCGTGGTCTGATCGGTTTCCGTAACCAGTTCCTGACCCTGACCAACGGTGCAGGCATCCTGACTTCGATCTTCGATCGCTACGACACCGTGAAGTCCGGCCACATGTCCGGCCGTCAGAACGGCGTACTGGTTTCGGTCGAAACCGGCAAGGCGCTGACCTACTCGCTGGAAACCCTCCAGGCGCGTGGCAAGCTGTTTGTCGAGCACGGTCAAGAGATCTACAACGGTCAGATCATCGGCCAGAACAGCCGCGACAACGACCTGGGCGTCAACCCTACCAAGGGCAAGAAGCTCGACAACATGCGTGCTTCGGGTAAAGACGAAGTCATCGCCCTGGTTCCGCCTGTTCGCTTCACCCTGGAACAGGCTCTGGAATACATCCAGGAAGACGAGCTGTGTGAAGTCACGCCGAAGTCCATCCGTCTTCGCAAGAAGATCCTGGACGAAAGCGAGCGTACCCGCGCTGCCAAGAAAGCCAAGAACAGCTGATTTAGCTGTGGCTGAATGAAAACGCCCCCGGTCGAAAGGCCGGGGGCGTTTTTGTTTGTCTGCAGATTTTGTACTGTCTGTGCTGGCCTCTTCGCGGGTAAACCCGCTCCCACAGGTACTGCGCAGCTATT
>NZ_JAPFCE010000116.1:0-9089 GCF_026240895.1 Pseudomonas sp. DCB_AW | reverse complement strand
CCACAGTGATGCCGAAGAAGCGCTGGCCAACGACCTGGAACAGATGCCGGAAGAGCTGGATGAGCACCAGCGGTTGGTGCAGACCCAGCTGGCACTGATTTGCAGGCAGTTGGGGCCATTGCGCACGCTGGCGGCGCACCTGGTCAAGGAAAGCGCGCCGGCCTAAATGCTATGTGGCCTGTGGCGGCCTCTTCGCGGGTGAACCCGCTCCCACAGGGGGTGTGTATCGCTTGTGTGGGAGCGGGTTTACCCGCGAAGAAGCCAGCACGGGTATTAGAGATCAAAAGCCATGCTGGCGTAACAAGCGCGCATAACTGCCATCAGCTTTCATCGCCGCAATCGCCTGCTCGAACCCTTCGACAATCTGCTGGTGTTGCGGGTGTTTCAGGCTGACCAGAATATGCAGGCTGTTCTGCGCCAGTGGCGGGTCGATCAGTTCCACACCATCACGCACCGCCTGCGGTTCGCGCTGCAGGTTGTAACGGGCCACGTATTCATCCTCTACCGCCAGGTTCACCCGGCCTGCCGCCAACATGCGCACGGCTGACGAGAAGTTGCGCACAGGCACCTTGTGCAAGCGGGTGTCGCCGTCGAAATCGGGTGAGTAGGCATAGTCGCGCACCACGGCAATGCTGTAGGGGTACAAATCGGCAGCATGCTGATAGTCAAACGCCTCACCCTTGCGCTTGAGCAAGCGGATGCGGTTAGTCAGGTAGGCGTCGGAAAACTGCCCGATGCGGGCACGCGCGTCGTTGCGCCAGGCATTGATCAGCACGTCGTAACGCCCTTCGCTGACGCCCATCAACGCACGCGCCCAGGGCACTTCTTCGAACGCGCTGGTGTATCCGGCCCGGGCCAGCGCAGTGGTGACGATGCTGGTCGCCAAACCGCCGCCGGGCATGCTGGTGTCGGTAAACGGTGGCCAGTTGTCCGCCACAAGCCGCAGCTTGCCGTGACCCTGGGCGGGCGAGGCCAGCATCACTGCCAGCAACCCCAGAACACAAAGCAGTGGCCGCATGCTCAAGTCCTTTCGCAATGGAGGGCACACACTGTGTAGGCGGTCTTCACCACAACTGCCGCTGAGCGTACACAAAGCTGCAGCCGAAGGCAGCGGACAATAGTGTCATTTTGCCTCTATTTTGGCCGAAGGCTGCATGACACCGCCTGCAGCAATCAGCCACTCGTCGGTAGCCTTGGGATTTGCGATGATCGACGGATCATTCAAGGAGTTCCTGCCCATGTCCATCGACTGGCTTTGCAAGCACCACACTGATCTCGGCAAGGAGCAGCTCTATGCCATCCTGCAGTTGCGCACCGAAGTGTTCGTGGTCGAGCAACGCTGCAGCTACCAGGAAGTCGATGGCCAGGACCTGACCGGCGACACCCTGCACCTGATGGCCTGGCAAGACGACAAGCTGGTGGCTTACCTGCGCCTGCTCGATCCGCAATCCCAAGGGGGCGATGTGGTCATCGGCCGCGTGGTCACGTCACCTGCGGCGCGCGGGCTCAAGCTGGGGCATGCGTTGCTGCTCAAAGGGCTGGAGGCGGCCGAGCATTGCTGGCCGGGTACGCCGGTGTACCTGTCGGCACAGGCGCATCTGCAAGGGTTTTATGCCGGGCATGGGTTTAAGGCGGTGGGTGAGGAATACCTTGAGGATGACATTGCGCATATCGGTATGCGTAAAGGCTGAAAAAGCCAGGGGGCACTTTGCCCCCCGCATCACGGATACCCCAGCACTTCGCGGATCTGGCGCAAATGCCGAATGATCCACTGCTTGTCGATCGCGCCCCAGTCATGAATGCGGTAATGCCCGGCATGATTGCGCGCGCCTTCCTGCTGCTCGAACTCACAGACGATGTCCAGGTCGGCCAGGGCGGCGATGGTGTCCTGGGCCGTGCGGCGTGGCATGCCGGTGGCCTCCATCAGCGCCGGCACGCTGGTCGCGGTCTGGCTGTCGATCAGCCAGGCCACGTATAGGCGGCGGTAGAAGCTGCTCTTGGTCTTGCTCACTTCCATGCTGCGTGGTCCTTAACAGTTGCCCGGCAGCTCCCGATAGGTCAGGTAGACGCGCAGGTCGAATTCCAGTTGATGGTAGTCCGGCTCCATGTGCTGACAGAGCTGGTAAAACGCTTTGTTATGGTCGCGCTCACGCAGGTGCGCCAACTCGTGCACCACGATCATGCGCAAAAACTGCGGCGCGGCCTCCTTGAACAAAGCGGCGATGCGGATTTCCTTCTTCGCCTTGAGCTTGCCACCCTGCACCCGGGATACCGCCGTGTTCAGCCCCAACGCACGGTGGGTCAGGTCCAGGCGGTTGTCGAACAGCACCTTGTCCAGGTTAGGCGCACTGCGCAGGTACTGCTGCCGCAACTCTTGGGCATAACCGTACAGCGCCTTGTCGCTCTGCACGTCATGGCGGTCCGGGTAACGGCGCTGCAGGTACTCGCCCAGGCGGTCGCTGTCGATCATCTGCCGCACCTGCTCTTGCAGGTGCGGCGGGTAGGCTTGCAGATAACGTAATACGGTCATGGCAGTGCATTCGGCGTGACGAAGGGCGATTCTAGCCAATCAGGGCCGAGGCCAGGAGAAAATCGCCGGGAAGCCGCTGGCATCCGCTGCGGTCATGGGGTGCGCCACCAGAAAACCCTGCACGTAGGCGCAACCGTTTGCCTTCAGCCACGCAGCCTGGGCCGGGGTTTCCACGCCTTCGGCGATCACTGTGATGCGGTAGTCGGCGCACAGGCCCACCACGCTGCGCACCAGCGCGGCGTCCACGGCTGAGTCCGGCAGGCGTGCCACCAGGTGGCGGTCCAGCTTCAGGGTATCGATCGGCAAGTCCCGCAGCATGCGCAACGAGCAGTCACCTGCGCCAAAATCATCCAGCGCCACCCGCACACCCAGCTCACGCAGGCGGTGTATCTGCTTAACCGCCGCGTCGATGTTGTACATCAGCGACGTCTCCGCCACCTCGACTTCAAGCTGCGCGGGGTCCAGCTGGTAATCCAGGATCACCCGCTGCAGCTCCTCGACCAGGCCCGGCATGACGAACTGGGCACGGCTCAGACTGATACCCAGCACCAGGTCGCGAGGGAAACGATCGCACCAGGCCTGGCGCTGCGCTGCCCCCTGGCGGTAGATCCAGCTGGCCAGGCGGTTGATCAGCCGGGCCTCTTCCAGCAAAGGTATGAACAGCCCTGGCGGCACATCGCCAACGCTAGGGTGCTGCCAGCGCAACAACGCCTCGAAACCTCGCAAGTGGCCGTCGGCGAAGCCCACCTGGGGTTGATACACCAGGCTGAAGTCCTGCTGTTCGATCGCTGCCCGTACACCGTCTTCAAGCATCAGCCGCGAACGTGCGCGGCCATTGAGCTCGTGGTCATAGAAGCGGTATTGCTGGCGGCCAGCCTGCTTGGCCGCGTACATCGCCGCATCGGCTGCGCGCAGCAGGCCCTCGACGGTGGCACCGCAGTCGGGGTAGGTGGCGATACCAATGCTGACCCCAAGGCACACATCCAGCCCTTCCACCTGCTGGCTGATGGCGATGCGCTCGAGCAAGCGCTCGGCGTAACGCCCGGCCTGCTCGGGGTAAGGCAAGCTGTCGAACAACGCCGTGAACTCATCACCGCCCATCCGTGCCAGCAGCGCCTCGCTGCCCAGGCAGTCCTTGATCTGCTCGGCAACCCAGCGCAGCACGCGATCACCCGCTTCATGGCCCAACGAGTCGTTGATCCGCTTGAAGCCATCCAGGTCCATGTACATCAGCGCCTGCGCCTTGTCCGAGCGCTCGTTGCGCAGCAGCACGCCCTCGGCGGCCTGGTAGAAGCCACGGCGGTTGAGCAGGCCGGTCAGCGGGTCGGTCACCGCCTGGTACTCGAGCTGTTGGTGCAGGTTGCGCACCACCGACATGTCCAGCACTGTCACCACCATCGCCTGCTGATCGGCTGGCAAGGGCGCACACGACAGCGCGACCGGTACCAGTTCGCCCCCCAGGGTGCGTAACTGGGCATCGTGCACGCGGAAAATCCGCCGCCCCAAGTAGGCCTGGTAGAAGTCCGACTCGCTCCACAGGTTGGCGTTGGCCATTTGCACCAGGTCAAGCAACTGGGCGCCCTGCAACTGCTCCACTGGCGCTGCCAGCAAGCGTGAAATGGCTGGGTTGGCGAAACTGATGGTGCCGGCGGCATCTACCACCAGAATCCCTTCGGCGGCGTTTTCCAGAATCGAAGCGTTGAACGCCCTGGCTGTTTCCAGCTCGCGGGTCAGTTGCTGCAACATGCGCCGGTTGCGTTGCTGATCGAGCAGGGCCTGGACCTTGGGCTTGAGAATCTGCGGGTCGAACGGCTTGAACATGTAGTCCACCGCGCCACTGGCGTACCCCTTCAGCACGGCGGCATCGGACTGTTCGTTAGCGGTAAGGAAGATGATCGGGGTCAGCCGCGTGCGCTGGCTGCCGCGCATCAGCCGGGCGACTTCGAAGCCGTCCATCTCTGGCATCTGTACATCCAGCAAGACCAGGTCGACGTCGTGTTCGAGCAAGGCACTCAGGGCTTCCACCCCCGAACTTGCGGTCAATACTTGCCAATCCTGCCGGGCTAGCAAGGCCCGCATACTGATGAGGTTCTCGGGGTAATCATCTACCACCAGTAGAACCGAGCTGCCACCATCCCGTGGCTGTGGTTGAAGGTGAGCGCCATCCATGCTGCTTCTCTATTGTGTGACCGACTTCAAATCACGATTGGATCCGATAAGTACTCTAGACCCGGGCCTGTAACTCGCAATGCAATCAGAACGCTATCAGTGCATAAACTGTACGGTAGCCGACTAACGGTTGCTCTGCCGTGAATACGGGTTATCGCAGGCATAAAAAAACCCGCATCTCTGCGGGTTTTTTCAGTACTACCAGCGCATCAATTGACCTTGGCGGCCAATTCACCTTTCAGGTAACGCTGGAACATGCCTTCCAGGGAGATCGGTTTGATCTTGGAGGCATTGCCGGCGGTGCCGAAGGCTTCGTAACGGGCGATGCACACGTCACGCATGGCTTTGACGGTTTCACCGAAGAACTTGCGCGGGTCGAACTCGCTTGGGTTCTGAGCCATCAGGCGACGCATGGCACCGGTGGAGGCCAGGCGCAGGTCGGTGTCGATGTTGACCTTGCGCACGCCGTGCTTGATGCCTTCGACGATTTCTTCAACCGGTACGCCGTAGGTTTCTTTGATGTCGCCGCCGTACTGGTTGATGATCGCCAGCCACTCTTGCGGTACCGAAGAGGAACCGTGCATCACCAGGTGGGTGTTAGGGATGCGCTTGTGGATTTCCTTGATACGGTCGATCGCCAGCACGTCACCGGTCGGTGGCTTGGTGAACTTGTAGGCGCCGTGGCTGGTGCCGATGGCGATGGCCAGGGCGTCGACCTGGGTCTTCTTGACGAAGTCGGCGGCTTCTTCCGGGTCGGTCAGCATTTGGCTGTGATCCAGCACGCCTTCAGCACCGATACCGTCTTCTTCACCGGCCATGCCGGTTTCCAGCGAACCCAGGCAGCCCAGCTCGCCTTCTACCGAAACGCCGCAGGCGTGCGCCATGGCAACGGTCTGCTGAGTAACGCGGACGTTGTACTCGTAGTCGGTTGGGGTTTTGCCGTCTTCACCCAGCGAGCCGTCCATCATGACCGAGCTGAAGCCCAGCTGGATCGAGCGCTGGCACACGTCAGGGCTGGTGCCGTGGTCCTGGTGCATGCACACCGGGATGTGCGGGAACTCTTCGATCGCGGCCAGGATCAGGTGGCGCAGGAAGGGCGCACCGGCGTATTTGCGGGCACCCGCCGAAGCCTGCACGATGACCGGAGAGTCGGTCTTGTCGGCGGCTTCCATGATTGCGCGCATTTGCTCGAGGTTGTTGACGTTGAAAGCTGGAACGCCGTAACCGAACTCGGCGGCGTGGTCCAGCATCTGGCGCATGCTAATGAGTGCCATTGTGTATCTCTCTCCCGACAAGCGTCGTTTGTTTCGTGCAAGCCTGCCGCAGGGGCGGTTGCTGTTCAAGTAGTGTGGGCCACCTGGGCGGCCCGGCCAGTCACGGTGCCTTGCAGCCCCGCCCTATCAGATCGTTGGTTGCCACCCAGTACACCAGGCCTTCTTCGCCTTTGGTGTGGAAGGCCAGCACGCCATCGCTGTACATCGCGCCCGACGCGCTCGGCTCGGATTTGAGCCGGTAGACCTGGTCGCCGCCGCCAAGGCGTACGTCGACCGAATCTTGTTGTGCATCCGCGAAGCGCCACAGCACTTCAGTCTGGGTGTCACAGACCCAACGGGTCCAGTTGTCTGCCGGGGCGGGTTGCGCCGGCTGCAGCAGTGAGCATCCTGCCAGTGTCGCCAGGGCCGCGATGGCCATAAGCGCTTTCATCTCATTACTCCGCCAGGGGCTGCTTTGCAGCCCCAGTGTTGAAGACCTTCAAACCCAGCTTAGGTGCCCGAGAACCCGATCAAGGGCAACCAGGCGCCTTGTGCTGGTGGTCTTCGTCATACTTTTCCAGGCCATCCGGACCCAGGCGCTTGTTGATGACCGGTACGGTCTCAGCCTGCCACTCGGACTGGTAGCAGCCGCCCTTGGGCGACCGCGACGCGGCTTCATCCGAAGACGGGCTGCTGGAACACGCGCTCAGCATCCCGGCCAGAATCATCACAGGCAATTGCTTGACCATCAGGTCGCTCCCTTTGCCAAGCGCCAACGTCATCAGGCCTTGGCCCGCTCTTCCAGGATTGCCACAGCCGGCAGGACCTTGCCCTCGACGAACTCGAGGAACGCGCCACCACCGGTAGAAATGTAGGAGATATCGGCGCCAACGCCATATTTGTCGATCGCCGCCAGGGTGTCACCACCGCCCGCGATCGAGAACGCGGCGCTTTCGGCGATGGCTTTGGCCAGCACTTTGGTGCCGTTGCCGAACTGGTCGAACTCGAACACGCCAACCGGGCCGTTCCACAGAATGGTCTGCGACGACTTCAGCAGCTCGGCGAAGTTGGCAGCGGTTTGCGGGCCGATGTCCAGGATCATGTCGTCAGCGGCAACGTCGGCAATGGCCTTGACGGTCGCTTCGGCGCTTTCAGCGAATTCCTTGGCAACCACCACGTCGACCGGCAGCGGCACGTTGACCTTGGCAGCGATGGCCTTGGCGGTATCGACCAGGTCAGGCTCGTACAGCGACTTGCCGACGGGGTGGCCAGCAGCCGCCAGGAAGGTGTTGGCGATGCCACCACCGACGATCAGCAGGTCGCAAACGGTGCTCAGGCTGTTCAGCACGTCGAGTTTGGTCGACACCTTGGAGCCAGCGACGATGGCCGCCATTGGCTTGGCCGGGGCTTTCAGCGCCTTGCCCAGGGCATCCAGCTCGGCGGCCAGCAGTGGGCCGGCAGCGGCGACTTTGGCGAACTTGGCCACGCCATGGGTCGAACCTTCGGCGCGGTGGGCAGTGCCGAACGCGTCCATCACGAACACATCGCACAGGGCAGCGTATTTCTGCGCCAGCTCGTCGGCGTTCTTTTTCTCGCCCTTGTTGAAGCGCACGTTCTCGAACAGCACCAGGTCACCGGCCTTGACCTCGACACCTTCCAGGTAGTCGGCGATCAGCGGCACGTCACGGCCCAGGGCCTTGCTCAAGTAGTCGGCGACCGGCTTGAGGCTGTTCTCGGCGGAGAATTCACCTTCGGTCGGGCGGCCCAGGTGCGAGCAGACCATTACCGCCGCGCCCTTTTCCAGGGCCAGCTTGATGGTCGGCAGCGCTGCCAGGATACGCGCGTCGCTGGCTACCACACCGTCCTTCACAGGCACGTTGAGGTCTTCGCGGATCAGTACGCGTTTACCTTGCAGGTCGAGGTCGGTCATCTTCAACACGGTCATGAATGCAGTCCTTCAGGGCTGTTTGTTGCGGGTTGGTTGAACGACGTGCAGATAGTGTTCGGCAACGTCGAGCATACGGTTGGCGAACCCCCATTCGTTGTCGAACCAAGCCAGCAGGTTTACCAGGCGGGGGCCGGAAACACGGGTCTGGCTGGCATCGACGATCGCCGAATGCGGGTCGTGGTTGAAATCACAGCTGGCGTGGGGCAGCTCGGTATAGGCCAGCAATCCTTTGAGCGGGCCCTCCAGCGCTGCCTCGCGCAGCACCCGGTTGACCTCGGCGGCGCTGGTGTCGCGGGCGGTCTGCAGCGTGATGTCCAGGCATGAGACGTTGACGGTCGGCACGCGTACCGCTTTGGCCTGAATTCGCCCGGCAAGTTCCGGCAGCAGCCGCTCGATGCCGCGCGCAAGGCCCGTGGACACCGGGATCACCGACTGGAACGCAGAGCGCGTACGGCGCAGGTCTTCGTGGTGGTAAGCGTCGATCACCGGCTGGTCGTTCATCGCCGAGTGGATGGTGGTGATCTGCACGTATTCGATGCCGAACGCCTGGTCCAGCACGCGCAACAGCGGCACGCCGCAGTTGGTGGTGCAGGACGCGTTGGACACCAGGCGCTCGCTGCCCGTCAGGCATGCCTGGTTGATGCCGTAGACCACCGTGGCGTCCACGTCCGCCTCGCTGGCCATGGGCTGCGAGAACAGCACCCGTGGCGCGCCGGCATCAAGAAAACGCTGGCCATCGGCGCGGGTGTTGTAGGCGCCGGAGCACTCCAGCACCAGGTCGATGTCCAGGGCGGCCCAGTCGATGCCTTCCGGGGTGGCGCTGCGCATCACCTTCACGCAGTCGCCGTTAATATGCAGACAGTCGCCGTCGACCCTCACTTCCCCGGGGAAACGCCCGTGGGTGGAGTCGAAGCGTGTCAGGTACTCGAGGCTGGCCTGATCGGCCAGGTCGTTCAGCGCAACAATCTCGAAACCGGCCTTCGCCCCCCGCTCGAACAACGCGCGCAGGACACAGCGGCCGATGCGGCCATAACCGTTGAGTGCAACTTTGTAGGGACGCGGGTGGGGCATAGGTGGCTCTTGAAATCCGTCGGTTGAAAGGGGCCGCCATACGGCCCATTCGCGGCACAAGGCCGCTCCCACCGGGTACTGCGGGGTATGCAGATCCTGTGGGAGCGGCCTTGTGCCG
>NZ_JAPFCE010000115.1:0-9263 GCF_026240895.1 Pseudomonas sp. DCB_AW | reverse complement strand
TTTGCGGGGTGCTGTTCGGTTGGGGGGTGGCCCCGCGACCCCGGGAAACGCGGGTCCCAGCCCCGGGGCCGGCCTTTTCGCGGGGCAAGCCCGCTCCCACAGGTTGGCAGTGCCAACAGGTTTTTCTGCACAGATTTTGACGTCAAAAATTCGCCCTTAACCCCCTGATTTCACTGGGCTGGCAGCGTGCCACCATTTTTTTTTTGAAAAACCCCTCAAGCAACCCGCGCACCCGACGATAACCATTACGAAGGTTCTCTAGGCCACACCCGGCGGTTGCCAGGGCCGGAAGCCGCTGTATCCATTCAACGAGGAATTCGTCATGGCTTTGACCGTTAACACTAACATCACCTCCTTGGGCGTTCAGAAGAACCTGAACCGTGCTTCCGACGCGCTGGGTACTTCGATGTCCCGCCTGTCTTCCGGCCTGAAAATCAACAGCGCCAAAGACGACGCCGCCGGCCTGCAGATCGGCAACCGTCTGACCAGCCAAATCAAAGGCCTGAGCGTTGCCGTGAAAAACGCCAACGACGGCATCTCCATCGCCCAGACCGCTGAAGGCGCGATGCAAGAATCGACCAGCATCCTGCAGCGTATGCGCGAACTGTCCCTGCAGTCCGCCAACGGCTCGAACAGCGATGACGACCGTACTTCCCTGCAACAAGAATTCACCGCGCTGTCGGGCGAACTGACCCGTATCGCCAACACCACCACCTTCGGTGGCCGTAAAGTCCTCGACGGTTCGTTCCAGAACGTCAGCTTCCAGATCGGTTCCAGCGCCAACGAAACCATCTCGTTCGGCATGACCGACATCAGCTCGACTGGCCTGAAAGGCTCGTTCAGCGAAGCTAAGACTGATGGCGTTGCTACTGACCTGTCCGCAGTCGTTACTGGTGCTGTTGCCCCGGCCGCTACTCGCTACTCTGCTGCAGCGGTAACCTTCGCTGCGCCAGCAACTGGTGAAACTGTAGCCCTGACGCTTAACGGTGCTGCTAGCCCGATCACCTTGGACGAGAACGATGACACTGCCAGTGTAATCGGCAAAATCAATGCTCAAACCGCCAGCACTGGCGTAAGTGCTGCTGATGATGGTACTGGCAAGATCGTAATGAGCTCTGCCTCTACCTTCACTGCAACTGCAGTGGGTAGTGCCACCCCAGGTGCCACCGGCGGCTTCGCTGCGGCAGCAACTGTTACTCCATCGGCTGGCTTCGCTGCTGATATCTCCTTCAACATCAACGGTGTTCCGGTCGGCGCAGCCGCTGGCGAGCAAATGTCTGATGTCCTGGCTGCCATCAACGCTGAAACCACCAACACCGGCGTCAGCGCAACCCTGAGCTCCGAAGGCCGTCTGCAACTGAGCTCCGCTGATGGCAAAGCCATCAACCTGACCAACGGCACTGGTGCCGCTGGCCAAGGCGCCCTAGCTAAAATCGGCCTGGCTGCTGGCACCACCGAAGCCAAGCTGACTGCTGACACCTCGATCTCCCTGAACGGCACTGAAGTGAAGTTCACCAAGGGCGATACCCTGGACGGCATCATCTCGGCGATCAACACCGCGAGCACCGGCGTCACCGCCAGCAAGAACGCCGACAACACCCTGAAGCTGTTCTCGAAAGAAAACATCACCGTTGCCGACGGCAGCCAAGGTACCGGTCTGGCCGCTCTGGGCCTGGCTACCACCAACAGCACCACTGCCATCACCCAGGAAACCACCGTTTCCAACCTGAGCATCACCACTGCTGCCGATTCGCAGAAAGCCATCCAGGCTCTGGATGCCGCTATCGCTCAGATCGACAGCCAGCGCGCTCAGCTGGGTGCTGTGCAAAACCGCTTCGACAGCACCGTTGCCAACCTGAACAGCATCTCGGAAAACTCCACCGCTGCCCGCAGCCGTGTGCAGGACGCCGACTTCGCTTCGGAAACCGCCGAGCTGACCAAGCAGCAAACCCTGCAACAGGCTTCCACCGCGATCCTGTCCCAGGCTAACCAGCTGCCGTCGTCGGTACTGAAACTGCTGGGCTGATCCTGATCGCTAAGTAGTTTGACGAAGGGTACGGTGACGTACCCTTTCGTCTTTCCGAGAACAAGAGGTGCCAGAAATGGATATGAGCGTGAAACTGGGCCTGTCCTATCCCGCCTCCGCTGCTCCCGAAGCAACAGCGAGCAAGCGGCAAGAGAGCGAGCTGGCGGCCAACGAGCCGGCCAAGCAAGAATCCCAGCCTGTAGCCCGAGAAACCCTGGAAACCGCAGTCAATGCCATCCAGGACTTCGTCAAGGCTTCAGAGCGACAACTCGATTTTTCGATCGATGACTCCACCGGCCAGGTGGTCGTCAAGGTCATCGCCCGCCAGAGCGGCGAAGTCATCCGTCAGTTGCCCTCCGAAGTGGCACTGAAACTGGCGGAAAACCTGAAGGATGCCAACAGCCTGTTGTTTGATACCCAGGCCTGAGTTGGCACGGCTTTTGTTGTAAAGCCGCACGGACGCGTTTTCGTCGGATTTTCGACGGTCACCGATAAGGAGTGTGAAGATGGCGAGTTCTACTATTACCGGACTGGGTTCGGGTCTAAAGATCGACGAGCTTGTTGCGGCGTTGGCGGGTGCAGAAAAAGCACCCAAGCAAACCCAGATCAATAATCAGACCGCCACCGCCACCACCACCTTGTCGGCCATCGGTACGATCAAAAGTGCGCTGGAAACGTACCGCGCGGCGCTGGTCAAGCTTAATACTGCAGCGAGCTTCAATGGTTTGTCTGGGTCGTCGTCTGACGAAGCTATCGCCAAGATCAAATTGGGTGATGGCGCGTCGTCGGGCACGTACTCGCTTGAAGTGACCCAGCTGGCAACGGCATCCAAGATTTCGACTCAGGTTTACAAGAACACCTCGACCATCATCAACGATTCGGGCGAGTCGCAAACCCTGACCATTAGCCAGGGCAATGCCACGCACAACGTGTCCATCGCCTCGGGTGCAACGCTGCAGCAGGCGCGCGACTCGATCAACGATCAGCTGCAATCCAAGGGCATCACAGCCAACATCGTCACTGACGCCAGTGGTTCGCGGCTGATCTTCTCGTCGACCAAAATGGGTGATGGCACCGAGCTGACCTTGGGTGGCACCGCCGACATGGCCACCGGTGTGACGACCATTGCAGAGCCGCAGAACGCCAAGTACAAGCTCGACGGCCTCGAGCTGGAATCGGCTTCCAACACCGTGACCGGTGCGGTCAGTGGTGTGGACATCACCCTGGTCAAAGAAGGCAAGTCGAGCCTTGTGGTGGCGAGCAACAACGACACCCTGAAAACCTCGGTGCAGTCCTTCGTGACCGCTTATAACGCGTTGATGACGACCATCAATGCGCAGACCAAGGTCACAACGGGCGCCGACGACAGCAGCGCCTCGGGTGCGTCGCTGACAGGCGATGCGACCATGCGTTCGCTGGTCAGCTCGATCCGTAGCGAGCTCACCCGCAGTGTGGGTACCGGTGGCCTGCGTACGCTGTCGCAGCTAGGCATCAATACCGTACAAAAGACGGGGTTGCTTGAGCTCAACAACGACAAGTGGGATGCCGCAGTCAAAACGATGGGCGCTGACATCAGTGGCCTGTTCATCGGTAAGGAAGGCCTGCTCAGTCGCATGACCGCGGCCACTGAAGAATACGCCAAGACAGGGGGTATCCTCGCGTCGCGCCAGGCGAGCTTGACCACCCAGCTCAAGCAGTTGGAAGAGTCGCAGACCGCGCTTGATCGCCGTATCGAGTCGCTGACCGACACCCTGACCAAGAAGTACAACGCCATGGACACCTTGGTGGCCAAGCTCAAGGCGACCAGCGACAGCGTGATGACCACGCTGAACGCGCTGAACAAGGCCAACAGCGACTCCTAATAGCCTAAAGAAATCCAGCTCAGGGCCGATTACTTAGGTATACGGCCACTGTTCTGCCCCGTTCACTGAGGATCCCCCATGCACCCGATGAGAGCCCTTCGCCAGTACCAGAAGGTCAATTCCCACGCCCAGATCTCCGAAGCAACCCCGCACCGCCTGGTGCAGATGCTGATGGAAGGTTCGCTGGACCGTATGGCCCAGGCCAAGGGCGCGATCAGCCGCGGCGACGTGGCGCAGAAGGGTGTGATGCTGGGCAAGGCGATCGACATCATCGGTGGCCTGCGTGAAGGGCTGGACAAGGACAAGACCGACAACCCAGATGAGCTGGACCGTCTCGACAGCCTGTATGCCTACATGGCCACCCGTCTGATCCAGGCCAACCTGGACAGCGACCCCGCCATCATCGACGAAGTCGCCCAGCTGATGATCACCGTCAAAAGCGGTTGGGATGCCATCGCCACAGCCGAGCAGTGACACGCCAGGAGGCCACATGAACGCGTTGCAGCGAATCGAAGACACCCGTCAGGCCCTGAACGAGGCACTGCAAGCGCGCGACTGGGCCGCCATCGGCGAGCTAGACCTGGCCTGCAGGGCGCAGATGGACGAATTGCTGCAAGGGGCGGTGGAGGATGAGGCGGCGGTTCGGGTGAACCTCGAAGCGCTGATGGACGTTTATCGCCAACTAATCGACGTTGCAAGTGACGAACGTCAATCTTTAGTCCAGCAAATGACGAATATCAACCAAGCGAAACAGGCCACAAAGGTATACCATCTGTTCAGCTGACGCTGAGCAGAACGCAAAGCTCGGCGCCATAAATTTGACTGCTTCTAAGTTTTTGACTTTACTAGTGGCTGTTTTCGAATTTCAGACGTCCGAACACTGACCATTCAGTCGGAATGATGTCGAGCACGCCCCACAGGGCGCCGATATGACTAGGGAAGTTGCTATTGCATGTGGCGTGAAACCAAGATTCTTCTGATCGATGACGACAGCGCCCGCCGCCGCGATCTGGCGGTGGTCCTGAATTTTCTAGGCGAAGAAAACCTCGCATGCTCGAGCCAGGACTGGCAGCAGGCGGTGGAGTCGTTGTCTTCGAGTCGGGAAGTGCTGTGCGTGCTTGTCGGTGCCGTGAATGCTCCGGGCAATCTCCTTGGGCTCGTTAAGACAGTGGCCGGGTGGGATGAGTTCCTTCCGGTGCTGCTTTTAGGTGAAATTTCTTCTGCAGAGTTGCCGGAAGAGCTTCGCCGTCGGGTCCTCTCCAACCTCGAAATGCCGCCGAGCTACAGCCAGTTGCTCGATTCGCTGCACCGTGCCCAGGTCTATCGCGAGATGTACGACCAGGCACGCGAGCGCGGGCGCCAGCGCGAGCCGAACCTGTTCCGCAGCCTGGTCGGCACCAGCCGCGCCATCCAGCATGTGCGGCAGATGATGCAGCAAGTGGCGGACACCGATGCCAGCGTGTTGATCCTCGGCGAGTCGGGCACCGGCAAAGAGGTGGTGGCGCGCAACCTGCACTACCACTCCAAGCGCCGCGATGCGCCGTTCGTGCCGGTCAACTGCGGCGCGATCCCGGCCGAGCTGCTGGAAAGCGAACTGTTCGGCCACGAGAAGGGCGCCTTTACCGGTGCCATCACCAGCCGTGCCGGGCGTTTCGAGCTGGCCAACGGTGGCACCCTGTTCCTCGACGAGATCGGCGACATGCCGCTGCCGATGCAGGTCAAGCTGCTGCGCGTGTTGCAGGAGCGCACCTTCGAGCGCGTGGGCAGCAACAAGACCCAGAGCATCGACGTGCGCATTATCGCCGCGACCCACAAAAACCTCGAAAGCATGATCGAGGATGGGACCTTCCGCGAAGACCTGTACTACCGCCTGAACGTCTTCCCCATCGAGATGGCACCCCTGCGTGAGCGGGTGGAAGACATCCCGCTGCTGATGAACGAGCTGATCTCGCGCATGGAGCACGAGAAGCGCGGTTCGATTCGGTTCAACTCTGCCTCGATCATGTCGCTGTGCCGGCATGGCTGGCCGGGCAACGTGCGCGAGCTGGCCAACCTGGTCGAGCGCATGGCGATCATGCACCCGTACGGGGTGATCGGCGTGTCCGAACTGCCGAAAAAATTCCGCTACGTCGATGATGAAGACGAGCAGATGGTCGACCACCTGCGCAGTGATCTCGAAGAGCGCGTGGCCATCAACGGCCATGCACCGAACTTCGCCAACCCCGCGATGCTGCCGCCCGAAGGCCTTGACCTCAAGGACTACCTGGGCAGCCTGGAGCAGGGCCTGATCCAGCAGGCGCTGGACGATGCCAACGGTATCGTTGCGCGCGCGGCTGAACGTTTGCGTATCCGCCGTACCACGCTGGTCGAGAAGATGCGCAAGTACGGCATGAGCCGTCAGGGTGGCGAGGAACAGGCGGAGGATTGACCCCCTTTGCGCCTGTTTCAGGCAGTCGGTAAACCCGTGTAGGAGCAGCCTTGTGCTGCGAAGAGGCCGGTGGCAGCACAGAAAGGCTCTGTGCATGCGCCGGCCTCTTCGCAGCACAAGGCTGCTCCTACACAGGTTGCACAATACGCATCGCAGTTTGGTAAAACCCCATCTTCGGCACGGCTATTGCTACACCGCTGGCACCACACCGTTTTTATGACGGTCAGCCACGCGAGAGAGCACGATGCCCCAGGCCGCCCACGTTTCCCGAGCCCCCGATCTGCAGGGGCATACCCCGGTCGAGCAGGAAAGCCGACAGGGTGTCGAGCAGGCTTTCGCCTTGTTCAATCAGGTCTCCAGCCAGCTAAGCCAATCCTACAGCCTGCTCGAAGCCCGCGTCAGTGAGCTCAAGGGCGAACTGGCCGTGGTCAGTGCCCAGCGCATGGACGAACTGAACGAAAAGGAACGCCTGGCCAATCGCCTGCAGAACCTACTGGACTTGTTGCCGGGCGGGGTGATCGTGATCGACGGCCAGGGCAGGGTGCGCGAAGCCAACCCGGCCGCCTGCGAACTGCTCGGCGAGCCGCTGATCGGTGAGCTGTGGCGCCAGGTCATTGCCCGCAGCTTCGCCCCGCGCAAGGATGACGGCCATGAAGTGTCGCTGCGCGACGGCCGCCGCTTGTCCATCGCCACCCGTTCGCTGGATGCCGAACCCGGCCAACTGGTGCTGCTCAACGACCTGACTGAAACCCGTCGCCTGCAAGACCAGCTGGCGCGCCATGAGCGCTTGTCGTCGCTGGGGCGCATGGTCGCTTCGTTGGCCCATCAGATTCGCACGCCACTGTCGGCAGCCATGCTCTACGCCAGCCACCTGGCCGACAGCGAGCAAGACCTGAGCGCCGAAACCCGCCAGCGCTTCGCCGGTACCTTGAAGGAACGCCTGCACGAGCTGGAGCACCAGGTGCGCGACATGCTGGTGTTCGCCCGCGGCGAGCTGCCGCTGGGTGATCGTGTGACCCCGAAAGCACTGTTCCAGGCCCTGCAGCAGGCGGCGCAGTCGCACGTGCAAGGGCATGCCGTGCGTTGGCAGTGCGACAGCCACCTGGGCGAGCTGCTGTGCAACCGCGATACCCTGGTTGGCGCCTTGCTCAACCTGATTGAGAACGCCCTGCAAGCCAGCGAAGAACCGGCCCGGCTCAAAGTGCACGTGTTCCGTCGTGAGCAGGTGTTGCACCTGTGCGTGAGTGATGCCGGCAGCGGTATCGACGCCGATTTGCTGGGCCGCCTGGGTGAGCCGTTCTTGACCACCAAGGCCACCGGCACCGGGCTGGGCCTGGCCGTGGTCAAGGCCGTGGTGCGGGCGCATCAGGGCACCCTCAGCCTGCGCTCGAAGGTTGGGCGCGGCACCTGCGTGCGGGTCGAGCTGCCGCTGATCGATGGGCAACTGGCGGAGGCGGGCTGATGGCGATCAAGGTGCTGCTGGTCGAGGATGACCGCGTATTGCGCCAGGCGCTTGGCGACACCCTGGAAATCGGCGGCTTCGACTACCGGGCCGTGGGCAGTGCCGAAGAGGCGCTGGAGGCGGTGCTGGCCGAGGCGTTCAGCCTGGTGGTCAGTGATGTGAACATGCCCGGCATGGATGGGCATCAGCTGCTGGCGCAATTGCGTCGCCAGCAGCCGCAACTGCCGGTGCTGCTGATGACGGCGCATGCCGCAGTCGAGCGTGCCGTGGAGGCGATGCGCCAAGGCGCTGCCGATTACCTGGTCAAGCCCTTCGAGCCCAAGGCGCTGTTGAGCCTGGTTGAGCGCCACGCCGCAGGCCGTGTCAGTGCAGCGGAAGAAGAAGGGCCGGTGGCCTGCGAGCCGGCCAGCCGGCAGTTGCTCGAACTGGCTGCGCGGGTAGCGCGCAGTGACTCGACCGTGTTGATCTCTGGCGAGTCGGGTACCGGCAAGGAAGTGCTGGCGCGCTACATTCACCAGCAGTCCCCGCGGGCGGCCGAGCCCTTTGTGGCGATCAACTGCGCGGCCATCCCTGACAACATGCTTGAGGCCACGCTGTTCGGCCACGAGAAAGGCGCCTTCACCGGTGCCATCGCGGCCCAGGCCGGCAAGTTCGAGCAGGCGGAGGGCGGCAGCTTGCTGCTCGACGAGATTTCCGAGATGCCGCTGGCCTTGCAGGCCAAGCTGTTGCGGGTGCTGCAGGAGCGCGAGGTGGAGCGGGTAGGTGGGCGTAAGCCGATCAGCCTGGACATCCGCGTGCTGGCCACCACCAACCGCGACCTGGCAGGCGAAGTGGCGGCTGGCCGCTTCCGTGAAGACCTGTATTACCGGCTGTCGGTGTTCCCCCTGGCCTGGTGTGCGCTGCGCGAGCGCAAGGGCGATATCCTGCCGCTGGCCGAGCGTTTGCTGGCACGCCATGTCAGCAAGATGAAGCACGCACCCGTGCGCCTGTCTGCCGATGCGCGGGCCTGCCTGCAGGCGCATGCCTGGCCCGGCAACGTGCGCGAACTGGACAACGCCTTGCAGCGCGCCTTGATCCTGCAGCAGGGTGGGGTGATCGAAGCGGCGGATTTCTGTCTGGCGGGCGCCATTCCATTGTCGGCCGGCGCGGCGCCGTCAGTGGCAGCCGTGGTTGCCGAAGCCAGTGGTCTGGGCGATGACCTGCGCCGCCATGAGTACCAGACCATCATCGACACCTTGCGCGCCGAACGCGGCCGCCGCAAGGAAGCCGCCGAGCGCCTGGGCATAAGCCCGCGCACCCTGCGTTACAAGCTGGCGCAGATGCGCGATGCCGGGTTCGACGTCGAGGCCAGCCTCTTCGGCTGATAAGCCGCTGGTGCGGGTTATGTCGGGTGCGGCCCTTGTAGGAGCGGCCTTGTGTCGCGAAAGGGCCGCAGCGCGGCCCCAGGTTTTCAGCTTCGCATCAAAGATCGCCGGGGCCGCGCTG
>NZ_JAPFCE010000114.1:0-9548 GCF_026240895.1 Pseudomonas sp. DCB_AW | reverse complement strand
GCCGGCCAACAGCACCACCGGCTTCACCACCGTGACTGCCCCGGACAACGTCTACGTCGGTACCAACGACGCGGTGATCAAATCGATCGCCACCGTTGATGGCGCCGATGTTGGCAAGTTCGAGAACTTGGTTCTGGACAAGACTCCGGTCAGCACCGCTGTCACCGACGAGCCAGGCACTCCGGGCAACGAAGGCGACTTGGTCAAAGTCACCATCACCGCTGACCAGGTTTCGGTTGCTGAGAACGTGAAGCCGACCTTCACCGTTCACATCAATACTGCGCTGGCTCACGACTTGGTCGTGACCCTGAGCAACAACGCGGTTGTGACCATCAAGGCTGGTGAAACCAGCGCGCCGTACACCCACGAAGCGCAAGGCGACGACGTCTACAAAGACGCCGGCGAAATCGAGCTGGGCATCAAGTCCGCCGTCGATGTTGATGGCCGTGCCTTCGAGAACCTGCAGCTGGGCGATACCGCTTCGGTCAAAGTCACCGACACCACCGACGACGTGGTGGCCAAGCTGACTGCCACGCCTTCGGTCACCGAAGGTGGTGCGATCACCTACACCATCACCCTGACCAACAAAGACGGTCTGCCGATCGACAAGCATTCGGCACTGACCTTCACCCTGAGCGACGGCACCACTGTCATCACGGTTCCGGCCAACAGCACTACCGGTTTCACCACCGTGACTGCCCCGGACAACGTCTACGTCGGTACCAACGACGCAGTGATCAAATCGATCGCTTCGGTTGATGGCGCCGATGTTGGCAAGTTCGAGAACCTGGTTCTGGACAAAACCCCGGTCAGCACCGCTGTCACTGACGAGCCAGGCTCGGGTACTCCAGGCGCTGGCAACGAAGGCGATCTGGTCAAGGTCACCATCACCGCCGATCAGGTTTCGGTGGCTGAAAACGTCAAACCGACCTTCACCGTTCACATCAACACCGCGCTGGCCCACGACCTGGTCGTGACGCTGAGCAACAACGCTACCGTCACCATCAAGGCCGGTGAAACCAGCGCGCCGTACACCCACGAAGCGCAGGGCGACGACGTCTACAAAGACGCCGGTGAAATCGAGCTGGGTATCAAGTCGGCAGCAGACATCGACGGCCGTGCCTTCGAAAATCTGCAGCTGGGCGATGCGGCGTCGGTCAAAGTCACTGACACCACTGACGATGTCGTGGCCAAGCTGACTGCCACTCCTTCGGTCACCGAAGGCGGTGCGATCACCTACACCATCACCCTGACCAACAAAGACGGTTTGCCGATCGATAAGCACTCGGCGCTGACCTTTACCCTGAGCGACGGCACCACTGTCATCACGGTTCCGGCCAACAGCACCACTGGTTTCACCACCGTGACTGCTCCGGACAACGTCTACGTCGGTACCAACGACGCGGTGATCAAGTCGATCGCTTCGGTGGATGGCGCGGATGTCGGTAAGTTCGAGAACCTGGTTCTGGACAAGACCCCAGTCAGCACTGCCGTCACCGATGAGCCTGGTTCGGGTACTCCGGGGACCGGCAACGAAGGCGACTTGGTCAAAGTCACCATTACTGCTGACCAGGTATCGGTGGCTGAAAACGTCAAACCGACCTTCACCGTTCACATCAACACCGCGCTGGCCCACGACCTGGTCGTGACGCTGAGCAACAACGCTACCGTCACCATCAAGGCCGGCGAAACCAGCGCGCCGTACACCCACGAAGCGCAGGGCGACGACGTCTACAAAGACGCTGGCGAAATCGAGTTGGGCGTGAAGTCGGCAGCAGACATCGATGGCCGTGCCTTCGAGAACCTGCAGCTGGGCGACGCGGCCTCGGTCAAAGTCACCGACACCACCGACGACGTCGTGGCCAAACTGACTGCCACGCCTTCGGTCACCGAAGGTGGTGCGATCACCTACACCATCACCCTTACCAACAAAGATGGCTTGCCGATCGATAAGCATTCGGCGCTGACCTTCACCCTGAGCGACGGCACCACCGTCATCACCGTGCCGGCCAACAGCACCAGCGGTTTCACCACCGTGACTGCCCCGGATAACGTCTACGTCGGTACCAACGACCCAGTGATCAAATCGATCGCTTCTGTTGATGGCGCGGATGTCGGCAAGTTCGAAAACTTGGTTCTGGACAAAACCCCGGTCAGTACCGCTGTCACCGACGAACCAGGTACGCCGGGCAACGAAGGCGACTTGGTCAAAGTCACCATTACTGCTGACCAGGTTTCGGTTGCTGAAAACGTCAAACCGACCTTCACCGTTCACATCAACACCGCGCTGGCTCACGACTTGGTCGTGACCCTGAGCAACAACGCTACCGTCACCATCAAGGCCGGTGAAACCAGCGCGCCGTACACCCACGAAGCACAGGGCGACGACGTTTACAAAGACGCTGGCGAAATCGAGTTGGGCGTGAAGTCTGCAGCAGACATCGATGGCCGTGCCTTCGAAAACCTGCAGCTGGGCGATGCGGCCTCGGTCAAAGTGACTGACACCACCGACGACGTCGTGGCCAAGCTGACCGCTACCCCTTCGGTCACCGAAGGCGGCGCAATCACCTACACCATTACGCTGACCAACAAAGACGGTCTGCCGATCGACAAGCACTCGGCACTGACCTTCACCCTGAGCGACGGCACCACTGTCATCACTGTTCCGGCCAACAGCACCACTGGTTTCACCACCGTGACTGCCCCGGACAACGTCTACACCGGTACCAACGATCCAGTGATCAAGTCGATCGCTTCGGTCGATGGCGCTGATGTCGGCAAGTTCGAAAACCTGGTTCTGGACAAGACCCCAGTCAGCACTGCCGTCACCGATGAGCCTGGTTCGGGTACTCCGGGGACCGGCAACGAAGGCGACTTGGTCAAAGTCACCATTACTGCTGACCAGGTATCGGTGGCTGAAAACGTCAAACCGACCTTCACCGTTCACATCAACACTGCCCTGGCTCACGACCTGGTCGTGACGCTGAGCAACAATGCCACCGTCACCATCAAGGCCGGTGAAACCAGCGCGCCGTACACCCACGAAGCACAGGGCGACGACGTCTACAAAGACGCCGGTGAAATCGAGTTGGGCGTGAAGTCGGCAGCAGATATCGATGGCCGCGCCTTCGAAAATCTGCAGCTGGGCGATGCGGCGTCGGTCAAAGTCACCGACACCACCGACGACGTGGTGGCCAAGCTGACTGCCACCCCTTCGGTTACCGAAGGTGGTGCAATCACCTACACCATCACTCTGACCAACAAAGACGGTCTGCCGATTGATAAACATTCGGCGCTGACCTTCACCCTGAGTGATGGCACCACCGTCATCACGGTCCCGGCCAACAGCACTACCGGCTTCACCACCGTGACTGCTCCGGACAACGTCTACACCGGTACTAACGATCCAGTGATCAAATCGATCGCTTCGGTAGATGGCGCTGATGTCGGCAAGTTCGAGAACCTGGTTCTGGACAAAACGCCGGTCAGCACTGCTGTCACTGACGAACCAGGCTCGGGTACTCCAGGCGCTGGCAACGAAGGCGATCTGGTCAAGGTGACCATCACGGCTGACCAGGTATCGGTCGCCGAGAACGTCAAACCGACCTTCACCGTTCACATCAACACTGCCCTGGCTCACGACCTCGTCGTAACCCTGAGCAACAACGCGGTTGTGACCATCAAGGCCGGTGAAACCAGCGCGCCTTACACTCACGAAGCGCAAGGCGACGACGTCTACAAAGACGCCGGCGAAATCGAGTTGGGCGTGAAGTCGGCAGCAGACATCGATGGCCGTGCCTTCGAGAACCTGCAGCTGGGCGATGCCGCTTCGGTCAAGGTCACCGACACCACCGACGATGTCGTGGCCAAGCTGACTGCCACCCCTTCGGTTACCGAAGGTGGTGCGATCACCTACACCATTACGCTCACCAACAAAGACGGTCTGCCGATTGATAAGCACTCGGCGCTGACCTTCACCCTGAGCGACGGCACCACCGTCATCACGGTTCCGGCCAACAGCACCACTGGTTTCACCACCGTGACTGCCCCGGACAACGTTTACGTTGGTACCAATGACGCGGTGATCAAATCGATCGCCACCGTCGATGGCGCTGATGTCGGCAAGTTCGAAAACCTGGTTCTGGACAAGACCCCAGTCAGCACCGCTGTCACCGACGAGCCAGGCTCGGGTACTCCAGGCGCTGGCAACGAAGGCGATCTGGTCAAGGTCACCATCACCGCCGATCAGGTATCGGTGGCTGAAAACGTCAAACCGACCTTCACCGTTCATATCAACACCGCGCTGGCTCACGACCTGGTCGTGACCTTGAGCAACAACGCTACCGTCACCATCAAGGCTGGCGAAACCAGCGCGCCGTACACCCACGAAGCGCAGGGCGATGACGTCTACAAAGACGCCGGCGAAATCGAGCTGGGCGTGAAGTCGGCAGCAGACATCGATGGCCGTGCCTTCGAGAACCTGCAGCTGGGCGATGCGGCCTCGGTCAAAGTGACCGATACCACTGACGATGTCATCGCCAAGCTGACCGCCACCCCTTCGGTCACTGAAGGCGGCGAGATAACCTATACCGTCACCCTGACCAACAAAGACGGCCTGCCGATCGATAACCACGCGCCGTTGTACTTCACCCTGAGTGACGGCAAAACGGTCATCACCGTGCCGGCCAATAGCACCACCGGTTTCACCACGGTGACCGCGCCGGACAACGTCTACGTCGGTACCAATGACGCGGTGGTCAAGTCGATCGCCAATGTCAGCGGCGCAGACGCCTGGAAGTTCGAGAACCTGGTTCTGGACAAGACCCCAGTCAGCACCACCGTAACCGACGAGCCGGGCTCGGGTACTCCAGGCACCGGCAACGAAGGCGACGTGGTCAAAGTCACCATCACCGCCGACCAAATCTCGGTCGCCGAGAACGTCAAACCGACCTTCACTGTCCACATCAACACCGCGCTGGCCCACGACCTGGTCGTGACCCTGAGCAATAATGCGGTTGTGGTGATCGAGGCCGGCAAGACTTCGAGCGAGCCGTATACCCACGACGCACAAGGCGATGACGTCTACAAAGACGCCGGTGAAATCGAGCTGGGCATCAAATCTGCCGTCGATGTTGACGGTCGTGCCTTTGAAAACCTGCAGCTGGGTGATGCCGCGTCGGTCAAAGTCACTGACACCACCGACGACGTGGTGGCCAAGCTGACCGCGACCCCTTCGGTCTCCGAAGGTGGTGAAATCACTTACACCATCACCTTGACCAACAAAGATGGTCTGCCGATCGATAACCACGCGCCGTTGTACTTCACCCTGAGTGACGGCAAAACGGTCATTACCGTCGCGGCCAATAGCACCACCGGCTTCGCTACCGTCACCGCGCCGGACAACGTCTACGTTGGTACCAACGACGCGGTGGTCAAGTCGATTGCCAATGTCAGCGGCGCAGACGCCTGGAAGTTCGAGAACCTGGTTCTGGACAAGACCCCAGTCAGCACCACCGTGACCGACGAGCCGGGCTCGGGTACTCCAGGCACCGGCAACGAAGGCGACTTGGTCAAAGTCACCATCACGGCTGATCAGGTTTCGGTTGCCGAGAACGTCAAACCAACGTTCACCGTTCACATCAACACTGCCCTGGCTCACGATCTGGTCGTGACCCTGAGCAACAACGCCACCGTCACCATCAAGGCGGGTGAAACCAGCGCGCCGTACACCCACGAAGCGCAAGGCGATGACGTCTACAAAGACGCCGGTGAAATCGAGTTGGGCGTGAAGTCGGCAGCAGATATCGATGGCCGCGCCTTCGAAAATCTGCAGCTGGGCGATGCGGCGTCGGTCAAAGTCACCGACACCACCGACGACGTGGTGGCCAAGCTGACTGCCACCCCTTCGGTTACCGAAGGTGGTGCGATCACCTACACCATCACCCTGACCAACAAAGACGGTCTGCCGATCGATAAACATTCGGCGCTGACCTTCACCTTGAGCGACGGCACCACCGTCATCACGGTTCCGACCAACAGCACCACCGGCTTCACCACCGTGACTGCCCCGGACAACGTCTACACCGGTACCAACGATCCAGTGATCAAGTCGATCGCCTCGGTTGATGGCGCTGATGTCGGTAAGTTCGAAAACCTGGTCCTGGACAAGACGCCGGTCAGCACGGCTGTCACTGACGAACCAGGCTCGGGTACTCCAGGCGCTGGCAACGAAGGCGATCTGGTCAAGGTGACCATCACGGCTGACCAGGTATCGGTTGCCGAGAACGTCAAACCGACCTTCACCGTCCACATCAACACCGCCCTGGCTCACGACCTGGTCGTGACGCTGAGCAACAACGCCACCGTCACCATCAAAGCCGGTGAAACCAGCGCGCCGTACACCCACGAAGCGCAGGGCGACGACGTCTACAAAGACGCCGGTGAAATTGAGCTGGGCGTGAAGTCGGCAGCAGACATCGATGGCCGTGCCTTCGAGAACCTGCAGCTGGGTGACGCCGCTTCGGTCAAGGTCACCGACACCACCGACGACGTCGTGGCTAAGCTGACTGCTACTCCTTCGGTTACCGAAGGTGGTGCGATCACCTACACCATTACGCTGACCAACAAAGACGGTCTGCCGATCGATAAACACTCGGCGCTGACCTTCACGCTGAACGATGGCACCACCGTCATTACCGTGCCGGCCAACAGCACCACTGGTTTCACCACGGTGACTGCTCCGGACAACGTCTACGTCGGTACCAACGACGCGGTGATCAAATCGATCGCCACCGTTGATGGCGCTGATGTTGGCAAGTTCGAGAACCTGGTTCTGGACAAGACGCCGGTCAGCACTGCTGTCACCGACGAACCAGGTACGCCGGGCAACGAAGGCGACTTGGTCAAAGTCACCATTACCGCTGACCAGGTTTCCGTCGCCGAGAACGTCAAACCGACCTTCACCGTTCACATCAACACCGCCCTGGCTCACGACTTGGTCGTGACCCTGAGCAACAACGCTACCGTCACCATCAAGGCCGGTGAAACCAGCGCGCCTTACACCCACGAGGCACAGGGCGACGACGTCTACAAAGACGCCGGTGAAATCGAGTTGGGCGTGAAGTCGGCAGCAGACATCGACGGCCGTGCCTTCGAGAACCTGCAGTTGGGCGATGCGGCGTCGGTCAAAGTGACTGACACCACGGATGACGTGGTGGCCAAGCTGACCGCTACCCCTTCGGTTACCGAAGGTGGTGCAATCACTTACACCATCACCCTGACCAACAAAGACGGTCTGCCGATCGACAAGCATTCGGCGCTGACCTTCACCTTGAGCGACGGCACCACCGTCATCACTGTTCCGGCCAACAGCACCAGCGGTTTCACCACCGTGGCTGCTCCGGACAACGTCTACATCGGTACCAACGACGCGGTGATCAAGTCGATCTCTTCGGTTGATGGCGCCGATGTCGGCAAGTTCGAGAATCTGGTTCTGGACAAGACCCCAGTCAGCACTGCTGTGACCGATGAGCCTGGCTCGGGTACTCCGGGGACCGGCAACGAAGGCGACTTGGTCAAGGTGACGATCACGGCTGACCAGGTATCGGTCGCCGAGAACGTGAAGCCGACCTTCACCGTTCACATCAACACCGCCCTGGCTCACGACCTGGTCGTGACCTTGAGCAACAACGCCACTGTCACTATCAAGGCCGGTGAAACCAGCGCCCCGTACACCCACGAAGCACAGGGTGACGACGTCTACAAAGACGCTGGAGAAATCGAGCTGGGCGTGAAGTCGGCAGCAGACATCGATGGCCGTGCCTTCGAGAATCTGCAGCTGGGCGACGCGGCGTCGGTCAAAGTGACTGACACCACCGACGATGTGGTGGCCAAACTGACTGCGACGCCTTCGGTCACCGAAGGTGGTGCGATCACCTACACCATCACCCTGACCAACAAAGACGGTCTGCCGATCGATAAACATTCGGCGCTGACTTTCACCTTGAGTGACGGCACCACCGTCATCACGGTTCCGGCCAACAGCACTACCGGTTTCACCACCGTGACTGCCCCGGACAACGTCTACGTCGGTACCAACGACGCAGTGATCAAATCGATCGCTTCGGTTGATGGCGCCGATGTTGGCAAGTTCGAGAACCTGGTTCTGGACAAAACGCCGGTCAGCACTGCTGTCACTGACGAGCCAGGCTCGGGTACTCCAGGCGCTGGCAACGAAGGCGATTTGGTCAAAGTCACCATTACCGCCGACCAAATCTCGGTCGCCGAGAACGTGAAGCCGACCTTCACCGTTCACATCAATACTGCCCTGGCTCACGACCTGGTCGTGACGCTGAGCAACAACGCCACCGTCACTATCAAGGCCGGTGAAACCAGCGCGCCATACACCCACGAAGCGCAAGGCGATGACGTCTACAAAGACGCCGGTGAAATCGAGTTGGGCGTGAAGTCGGCAGCAGACATCGATGGCCGTGCCTTCGAGAATCTGCAGCTGGGCGACGCGGCGTCGGTCAAAGTCACCGACACCACCGACGATGTCGTGGCCAAGCTGACCGCTACGCCTTCGGTCACCGAAGGTGGTGCGATCACCTACACCATCACCCTGACCAACAAAGATGGCTTGCCGATCGACAAGCACTCGGCACTGACCTTCACCCTGAGCGACGGCACCACCGTCATCACCGTGCCGGCCAACAGCACCAGCGGTTTCACCACCGTGACTGCCCCGGATAACGTCTACGTCGGTAACAACGACGCGGTAATCAAATCGATCGCCACCGTCGATGGCGCGGATGTCGGCAAGTTCGAGAACCTGGTTCTGGACAAAACGCCGGTCAGCACTGCTGTGACCGACGAGCCGGGCTCAGGTACTCCAGGCGCTGGCAACGAAGGTGATCTGGTCAAGGTGACGATCACCGCTGACCAGGTTTCGGTTGCCGAGAACGTGAAGCCGACCTTCACCGTTCATATCAACACTGCCCTGGCTCACGACCTGGTCGTGACGCTGAGCAACAACGCCACCGTCACTATCAAGGCCGGTGAAACCAGCGCGCCATACACCCACGAAGCGCAAGGCGACGACGTCTACAAAGACGCTGGCGAAATCGAGCTGGGCGTGAAGTCGGCAGCAGACATCGATGGCCGTGCCTTCGAGAACCTGCAGCTGGGCGACGCCGCCTCGGTCAAAGTCACCGACACCACCGACGACGTAGTGGCCAAGCTGACTGCTACGCCTTCGGTCACCGAAGGTGGTGCGATCACCTACACCATCACCCTGACCAACAAAGATGGCTTGCCGATCGATAAGCATTCGGCGCTGACCTTCACCCTGAGCGACGGCACCACCGTCATCACCGTGCCGGCCAACAGCACCAGCGGTTTCACCACCGTGACTGCCCCGGATAACGTCTACACCGGTACCAACGACCCAGTGATCAAATCGATCGCTTCCGTTGATGGCACGGATGTTGGCAAGTTCGAGAACCTGGTTCTGGACAAAACCCCGGTCAGCACCACTGTTACTGACGAGC
>NZ_JAPFCE010000113.1:0-9553 GCF_026240895.1 Pseudomonas sp. DCB_AW | reverse complement strand
AGATCAATGCGAAGGTCAGCAGTTGGGCGGTTTCGGGCATGGGGCACATCCTGGTTGTGCGAAAAGTAGCGGCGAGTGTATCCGAGCGGCGTCAGCGCCGGTAGCGTCAGCCTCTTCGCAGCACAAGGCTGCTCCTACAAGTACAACGTCAGCCGAAGAAGTACAACGTCAGCCAGAGAAGTACAACGTCAGCCAGAGAAGTACAACGTCAGCCGAAGAGGTACAAGGTCAGCCCAAGCGGTGCCAGGTCAGGCGAAGCGCTTGTCCAGGTAGGCAATGATGGCCTTGGACTCATACATCCAGCTCACCTTGCCTTCTTCCTCGATGCGCAGGCACGGCACTTTCACGCGGCCACCGCCTTCCAGCAGCGCCTGGCGATGCTCTGGGTCGTTCTTGGCGTCACGCAGCGCGACTGGCACGTTCAAGCGGTGCAGGGTGCGGCGGGTTTTGACGCAGAACGGGCAGGCATGGAACTGGTACAGCGCAAGGCCACTGGCCGCTTGCTCGACACGCGCCTGGGCGGCGGCATCGCGCTTGCGCTTGGCCGGGCGGCTGATCCAGTCACCGAACACGATGAGCTGGCCGAGGCCAACCCGCAGGGCTTTGACGATCATGGGCAACTCCTGAAAAGAAAAAGCCGACCCAGCAGGGTCGGCTCAGGGTAACCAGCCAATCACTTGATCAGGCTGAGGAACTCACTGCGGGTGGCGGCGTTGGCGCGGAATTCGCCCAGCATCACCGAGGTGATCATGCTCGAATTCTGCTTCTCGACACCGCGCATCATCATGCACATGTGCTTGGCTTCGATGACCACGGCCACGCCAGCAGCGCCCGTTACCTTCTCGACCGCTTCGGCGATCTGGCGGCTGAGGTTTTCCTGAATCTGCAGGCGGCGTGCGTACATGTCGACGATGCGTGCCACTTTCGACAGGCCCAGCACCTTGCCCTTGGGCAGGTAGGCCACGTGCGCCTTGCCGATGAAGGGCAGCATGTGGTGCTCGCACATCGAGTACAGCTCGATGTCCCGGACCAGTACCATCTCGCTGTTGTCGGAGGTGAACAGCGCGCCGTTGGTGACTTCTTCCAGCGTCTGCTCATAACCGCGGCAAAGGTACTTCATGGCCTTTGCAGCCCGCTTGGGCGTGTCGAGCAGGCCCTCACGGGAGACGTCCTCGCCGATCTGGCTGAGAATCTCGGTGTAGTTCTGTTCCAGGGACATGTATCTACCTGTGGGAAAAATCGCAAAAACGAAGGGTACGGCGGCAAGGGCGGCGCTGCAAGCGCGGCGTTACTCGTCGCGTCCTTCGAGCATGGTTCGTTTAAGCATCACATACACCGCGCCGGTGCCGCCATGGCGCGGGTTGCACGAGGCAAAACCGAGCACTTGCGGGTGCTGGCGCAGCCAGGTGTTGACGTGACTCTTGATCATCGGGCGCTTGCCGTCGAGGCGCGCGGCCTTGCCGTGGGTGACGCGGACACAGCGCACTTCCAGCTTGGTGGCCTCGGCGATGAAGTCCCAGAGTGTTTCACGGGCTTTCTCGACGGTCATGCCGTGCAGGTCGAGGCTGCCCTCGAAGGCAATCTGGCCGAGCTTGAGTTTGCGCAGCTGGGTTTCCTGCACGCCGTCACGGCGCCACATCAGCTCGTCTTCGGCGCCAACGTCGATGACGAACTGGTCGGACATGCCGTCGATCACCAGTGCCTTGTCGCTGCGCACGGTAGCCGCCTGCCGCAGGCCGGCCAGCTGCTTGCGGTCGGCCTTGGGTTTGCCGACCTCGGCACGGTCGTGCTTGATCGGCTTGACGCCGCGCACTTCGGCATGGAACAGGGAAAAGTCGTCGTCTTGCATGATGCCTCCACGTGGGCGGCGTAGTTTACGCGACTGTGGGGCTGTGTGCAGCCTGTGCGGGCCTCTTCGCGGGTAAACCCGCTCCCACAGGTTTCGCGCGGACACTGAGCCTTGTGGGAGCGGGTTTACCCGCGAAGAGACCCGCACAGGCGATACAAATGAGTCAGTCGTGTTTTTTCATCAAGTGCGGCGACAGGTTCAATTCCCGCCCGCGACGCAGGCGAATACGGCTGCGCCGCCAGAAGCGCACGCCCAGCCACAGCAACAGCAAGCCAGCCCCGGTGAGGATGCTGGCCAGCGGTTTGTTGGCATTGAGTTCTTGCAGGGCCGGGTAATTGCCCAGCAGGCCGGCGATGCCGGCCATGGCCAGCAGCACACCCAGCGTTGCCAGCAAGGCGGACAGGCCGGCAGCCAGGCGTGCGCCCCAATTGCGCGGTTCGCGCGTGCGCAGGCGTTTGGCGTCGAAACTGCCTTTGAGCTTCATTCCGATTTCCTCTGTGGATATCCGGAATTCGACCTGCGCTCGCCCTTTGGGTTCCGCCCGGCTGCCGGGCGGTCGTTACCCGCCCTGAATCAGATCAGGCTGGCGGTAGGGGCGACACAGGCGAAGTTGTCGGCCATCACGGCCATTTCACACTGGTGAATCTGTGCGGCCGGGATGACCCCGTCCTTGAACGCCAGGTCGCGGGTCGCCGAGGCGTCTTCCACCAGGGTGCACCGATAACCATAGTCCTTGGCGCGGCGCACGGTGGTGCTGACGCTGGAGTGGCTCATGAAACCGCAGACGATCAGGTCCAGGTGGCCCAGCGCCTGCAGGGTGTCGTGCAGCTTGGTGTTCTTGAACGCGTTAGGCATGCGCTTTTCGATGACGATTTCGCCTTCGTGTGGCTCCAGCCCAGGGATGAACTGGCCACCGCTGCCTTGTGGGTCGAAACGGCCACCGACAGTGCCCAGGTGACGGACGTGGATGATCGGACGGCCGCTCTTGCGCGCGGCATCGAGCAACCGGGCGATGTTGGCCACGGCCTCGTCCATGCCCGACAGTGCCAGGGGACCACTGAGGTACTCCTTTTGCGCATCGATGATGATCAGGCTGGCGTGGCTCAGCTTGGCCGGCGGGTAGTCGCGGCCAGTGAGGCGGAACATCGTGGTTGGAACGGACATCAAGGGCTCCTTGGAAGGGCTTTTGTATACCTATTGTCCCTTGCCTTGGCGTCAATGGGAATGGTTGACATCGCAAACAGCGTGGTTACTGGCCTGTGGCTACCCTTTGGGGAACGCCAAGGAACAATTGTGCGGGTTGGGCTGTTAGACTTTTGTACGGTCTGAATTAGGAGTACCCCCGTGATCACATCCCGTCTGCGCACGCTGCGCGACTACATTCGCTGGGCGGTCAGCCGCTTCCACGAGCGCGAGCTGTTCTTCGGCCACGGTGCCGACAACGCCTGGGACGAAGCCCGCCTGCTGGTGCTGGGTGCCGTGCACTTGCCATGGGAGGTGGCCGACAGCTACCTGGACTGCATGCTCGAGGACGACGAACGCGTGCGCCTGCAGCACCTGCTCAAGCGGCGTATCGAAGAACGCGTGCCCACCGCCTACCTGCTGGGCGAGGCGTGGTTCTGCGGCATGTCGTTCATTGTCGACGAGCGCGTGCTGGTGCCCCGTTCGCCGATTGGCGAGCTGATCGAAAAACGTTTCGAGCCGTGGCTGGCGGCAGAGCCTGCGCGCATTCTGGACCTGTGCACCGGGTCTGGTTGCATCGGCATCGTCGCGGCCGAAGTGTTCCCCGAGGCCGAAGTGGTGCTGGGCGACCTGTCGTTCGATGCCCTTGAAGTGGCGAACCAGAACATCGAGCGTCACGGCCTGGACATGCGCGTCTACACCGTGCAGGGCGATGGTTTCGATGGCCTGCCAGGGCAGCGCTTTGACCTGATCCTGTCCAACCCGCCGTATGTCGATGCCGAAGATTTTGGTGACATGCCGGCCGAGTATCACCACGAGCCTGAGCTGGGCCTGGCCTGCGGTAACGATGGCCTGGACTTGGTGCGGCGTATGCTGGCCGAGGCGGCTGACCACCTGACCGACAAAGGGTTGCTGATTGTCGAAGTGGGCAACAGCCAGGTGCATGTCGAGTCGCTGTACCCCGAGGTGGATTTCGCCTGGCTGGAATTCGAGCGGGGCGGGCATGGGGTGTTCATGCTGACAGCCGAGCAGTGCCGGCAGCATCAAGAGCTGTTCAAAGCCCGGGTTTGAGTGGGGGCTGCTTTGCAGCCCATCGCCGGCAAGCCGGCTCCCACAGGTTCAGCGCCGTTCTCAAGGCCAGTTCTGCACCTGTGTGGCTTGCCGGCGATGTGGCCGGAACAAGCAACACAAGCAGTTGTTCCCACAGGTACAGCGCCGTTCTCAAGGCCAGTGCTGCACCTGTGGGAGCGGGTTTACCCGCGAAGCAGGCGCCACGGTCTCAGCGAGTAGCAATCCAGATCAGCAGCCCCGCCTGAAACATCGCAAATGCCACCAGGCAGGTGATGGTAAAGCGCAACCCGCCATCTTCACGCCGGTACTTGGCCACCCGCTCATCACGTTCGCGCAGTTGACCTTCCAATTCCTGCAGCTGTTGATCGGCCTGCTGCAGCAAGTTGGCCGCATCGAGAATCTCCACCCGCTGCAGACGCTCGCTGCTCCAGGCGCCTTTCAGCTGGCCCACCGTGGCTTCAACGGTACGGCCTTTGAGGTGCTGAGGGTCTTCGTACTCCACTTCGATACCCACCCCGCGCAAGAACTGGTCCCGGCGCAGGCGTGAATCCTCGCTCAGGGCATCCTTGCTCGGCAGTGCCATGCCTTCGACCCGGTAATGCGACCACCTGCGCTGCAACCATTGCACGGCCTGGGCCAGCATGAAGCGGCCGATACCGCGGTTCAGGGGTTCCAGCTGCAGGCCCTGGTCGCTGCCAATGCGCACCAGGCGTTCGGCGTGGTCGACGCGGATATCCAGGTGGTTCTGCTCTTTACGCACCTTTTGCCCCGGCAGCTGGATTTCCATGCGCAGCAGGCTGTGGGCTTTGTCGTGGCGCTCGGCGTAGCCGAACTGCACAAAGCGCAGGGGGCGGGCGCCGGTGGCGCGGTCGGTGGGCAAGGGGGCCAGGCGCAACAGCTGGAAGTGTTCGGCGGCAAGGTCGGCCCAAGGCAGCGCGGCGCCGTCCTGGGGTTGTGGCTCGTCGGCCGGCTCTAGGGCGGCGGGGGCAATTGTCATGGGGGCTGTCCTTATGTGCGTACTGGCAGCCAGAGGGGGCACTGCGTGCCCCTTTCGCGACACAAGGCCGCTCCTACAAAAGCGTACGCGATCGCCAGTGTAGGAGCGGCCTTGTGTCGCGAAAGGGCCGCGCAGCGGCCCCAATTCTTGCCGCCATCTACTCTATCGGCAGCCCCGGCCAAGACCTGAGGGTCAGGCCGATGGCAAATGCTGGATGAACGTGACGATCCGCTCCCCCAGCTCACGGGCCAGTGGCAGCTCGGGGTTGAGGTAGCTGTCACGCTGTTCGCTCATGGCCTTGGGGCTGATGCGCAGCATGTGGTTCATGCCATCGATCAGCACCAGTTGCGCATCCGGTTTCGCAGCCTTGAGGCGCTCGGCATCCGTTACGTCGACCTGCACGTCGTTGCGGCCCTGGACGATCAGCGCCGGCATCGGCAATTGCGCGAACGCCGCCGCCGGGTTCTGCCGGAACAGCGAAATCAGGTACGGCTGCACGCTGGGGCGGAACACCTGGCGCAGCGGCGCGGGCACATCCAGGCTGGTCTGCCCAGCCTGCAGGCGGTCGAGCAAGTCACTGCCACGTGCCAATTGGGCGGGCGGCAGGCGCTGGGCCAGCTGCTCGCGCAGTACGTCGGCCAACGGGCGGCCGACGCCGGCCAAGGTGATCACCGCGCTGGCACCTGCCTGTTCGGCGGCGAGGCTGGCGATCAGCGCGCCTTCGCTGTGGCCCACCAGAATCAGCGGGCCGAACCGCGGGTCGGCCTTGAGCTTGTGGCTCCAGGCAACCACATCGGCGACATAGCGCTCGACGCTGAGGTCACGCTCATCGGGCGTGGCCGGCTGGCTCGCGGCCACGCCGCGCTTGTCATAACGCACGCTGGCAATGTGGTCGTTGGCCAGCACCAGAGCCAGCCGCTTGAGGTTGTCGATACGCCCCGTGGCCGGGTTGTTGCCGTCTCTGTCGGTGGGGCCGGAGCCCGCGATGATCAACACCACCGGGGGCGGCGTGGCCTGTTGTGGCAGCAGCAGGCTGCCGTGCAGCACGCCCTGGCCGGTGTCGAGGTCGATGGGGCGCTGCAAGACAGTGGGGGAGGCGGCCTGGGCGAGGCCAGCACAGAGCATGAACAACAAGGCGACGAGGCGCGGCATCATGGGGTACTACGGTGGGGAGATGTCGGTTTGACCCAATGTTTGTGGGAAGGTTCGGTGGGTAGTTGCCTGTGCTGGCCTCTTCGCGGGTAAACCCGCTCCCACAGGATTACCCCTAGCCTGAAAGCAGTGATATTCCTGTGGGAGCGGGTTTACCCGCGAAGAGGCCCGCACAGACAACCAATCCCTCGGTATTTTTCCGTATACTGCCGCTTTCGTTCACCTCAGGCAGACTCGCGGAGCGTCCATGTCCGGCAATACCTACGGCAAGCTGTTCACTGTCACCACCGCAGGCGAAAGCCATGGCCCGGCGTTGGTCGCCATTGTCGATGGATGCCCGCCGGGCCTGGAGATCTCCCTGGCCGACCTGCAGCATGACCTCGACCGGCGCAAGCCTGGCACCAGCCGGCACACCACCCAGCGCCAGGAGCCGGACGAGGTCGAGATCCTCTCCGGTGTGTTCGAAGGCCGCACCACCGGCTGCTCGATCGGCCTGCTGATCCGCAACACCGACCAGAAGTCCAAGGACTACTCGGCGATCAAGGACCTGTTCCGCCCGGCGCACGCCGACTACACCTACCACCACAAGTACGGTGAGCGTGACTACCGCGGCGGCGGCCGCAGCTCGGCCCGCGAAACGGCCATGCGTGTCGCGGCAGGGGCCATCGCCAAGAAGTACCTGGCCACCCAGGGCATCACCGTGCGTGGCTACATGAGCCAGCTGGGCCCAATCGAGATTCCGTTCAAGACGTGGGAGTCGGTCGAGCACAACGCCTTCTTCAGCCCCGACCCGGACAAAGTGCCGGAACTCGAGGCCTACATGGACCAACTGCGCCGCGACCAGGATTCGGTCGGGGCGAAGATCACCGTCGTGGCCGAAGGCGTGATGCCAGGCCTGGGCGAGCCGATCTTCGACCGCCTCGACGCGGAACTGGCCCATGCGCTGATGAGCATCAACGCGGTCAAGGGTGTCGAGATTGGCGCCGGCTTTGCCAGTGTCGCCCAGCGCGGTACCGAGCACCGTGACGAGCTGACCCCGGAAGGGTTCCTCAGCAACAACGCCGGCGGCATTCTGGGGGGGATTTCCTCGGGCCAGCCGATTGTTGCGCACCTGGCACTGAAGCCGACCTCCAGCATCACCACGCCGGGGCGTTCCATCGATGTGGAGGGCAACCCGGTGGACGTGATCACCAAAGGCCGTCATGACCCCTGTGTCGGCATCCGCGCCACGCCGATCGCCGAAGCGATGATGGCCATCGCCCTGATGGACCACCTGCTGCGCCACCGCGCACAGAATGCCGACGTGAAGGTCAGTACGCCGGTGCTGGGCCAGCTTTGATCCATTTGTGATTGATGTGCCGAATGCACCGGCACACCTCTGTGTAGGAGCAGCCTTGTGCTGCGAAGAGGCCGGTGCAGTTGGCAGATTCATGCAGTGGTTTCACCGGCCCTTTCGCAGCACAAGGCTGCTCCTACACAGTGGGATCGAGCCGGTACGCTAAACACACCATCGGCCCATTCCATGCCCCCAATCCCCTACTGGCGCCTGTCCAGCTTCTACCTCTTCTACTTCGCCCTGCTGGGCTCCACAGCCCCCTTCCTGGCGCTGTACTTCGACCACTTGGGTTTCTCCCCAGCGCGCATCGGCGAGCTGGTGGCCATCCCCATGCTGATGCGCTGCGTCGCCCCCAACCTGTGGGGTTGGTTGGGCGATCGCACCGGCCAACGCCTGCTGATCGTGCGCCTGGGCGCCTTGTGCACGCTGGCCAGCTTCGCCCTGATCTTCTTCGGCAAGAGCTACGCCTGGCTGGCGCTGGTCATGGCCCTGCACGCGTTCTTCTGGCACGCGGTGTTGCCGCAATTCGAAGTCATCACCCTGGCGCACCTGCACGGGCAAACCGCCCGCTACAGCCAGGTACGCCTGTGGGGTTCGATCGGTTTCATCCTCACGGTGGTGGGCTTGGGGCGCTTGTTCGAGTGGCTCAGCCTGGATATCTACCCGGTCGCCCTGGTGACGATCATGGCGGGCATCGTCCTCGCCAGCCTGTGGGTGCCCAATGCCCAGCCGCTGGAGCAGGGCGAGCGCAGCGGGGCGGGCGGCTTTTTACAGCAACTGCGGGCACCTGGGGTAATCGCGTTCTATGCGTGCGTGGCGCTGATGCAGCTCAGCCATGGGCCGTACTACACCTTCCTTACCCTGCACCTGGAACACCTGGGCTACAGCCGCAGCGCCATCGGCCTTTTATGGGCACTGGGGGTGGTGGCCGAGGTGCTGGTGTTCATGGCCATGAGCCGCATTTTTGCGCGGTTTTCCGTGCAGCGGGTGTTGCTGGCCAGTTTTCTGCTGGCGTCTTTGCGCTGGCTGCTGCTCGGCAACCTGGCCGATGACCCGGCGGTGCTAGTGCTGGCCCAGGTGATGCACGCGGCCACCTTTGGCTGCTTCCATGCCGCCTGCATCGCGTTCGTCCAGGCCAGCTTCGGCGCTCGGCAGCAAGGCCAGGGCCAGGCGTTGTATGCGGCGTTGTCTGGCACCGGCGGTGCGCTGGGCGCCTTGTACTCGGGCTACAGCTGGAAACTGCTGGGGCCGACCTTCACCTTTGGTATGGCCAGCGCCGCAGCCTTGGCCGCAGCCGTTATCATTGCCCTTTGTTCGCAATCGACCAGGACCCGCCACTGATGAGTACCCTCAGCGTTTTCCACCCGTCCAGCCCAGGCCTGCCGAACAAGCTGCTGACCCACCACGACGACATTGCCGCGACACTGGCCGAGCAGGGCGTGCGTTTTGCCCATCACCCGCTTGCGCTTCGGGTTCGCCCTGGCAGTTCAGAGGATGAGGTGATGGCAGCTTGCAGGGAGCACCTCGACCAGTTGATGACCGGCCACGGCAGTGCGGCCTTCACACTGCTCAACCGTGATGGGGTGGACCCGGCACAGGCGGATGTACGTGACGAACATGTGCATGACGCCGAAGAGGTGTTTGCGGTGGTCAGCGGGCGGGCGCAAGTGGGTTTGCGGTTGGGCGAGTTCGTGTATTCGGTGCTGTGCGAGAAGGGCGATCAGCTGGTGGTGCCGGCAGGCACGCGGCGCTGGGTTGAGCTGGGCGAGACGCCGTTCTGCCTGGCGTTGCGGTTGTTTGGCAGTGAGCAGGGGATGCAGGCGCGGTTGACCGGGGATGAGACTGCCCGGGCGTTTTTAGGGATCGACGAGTTGTAATGCTTGGGCGGGCCTCTTCGCGGGGCAAGTCGGACCGCCGCACCGCCGCTCCTACAGGTCAGTGGTATTCCTGTGGGAGCGGCGGTGCG
>NZ_JAPFCE010000112.1:0-9595 GCF_026240895.1 Pseudomonas sp. DCB_AW | reverse complement strand
GCGGTCGTATTTCTCGCCTTGCTTGATCGCCACCACCTGGGCAGTACCGCTCTTGCCGGCGATGCGGTACTGGGCGCCGGCCTCTTCGCAGCACAAGGCTGCTCCTACAGGTCAGGGGGATTTTTTCGCGCACAACAAAAAGCCCGCGCAAGGCGGGCTTTTTGAATAGGATTTGGTCGGAGAGACAGGATTCGAACCTGCGGCCTTCTCGTCCCGAACGAGACGCGCTACCTGGCTGCGCTACACTCCGATGAACGAAATCCTACTGCATCCCTTTTTTGCACGCAAGCCCTTGTTGTTAAAAGGGCGTTTGCCAAAAAGGGCGGCTGAATCACAGCTCTTTGACGGTACGAATCTGGTCTTTGTTCAGGCGCGTACGCTTGCCATCGAGTTGCTCGAATTCGTAGAAACCAGAGTCCTCGTCAAAGGACGGGGTGTCCACTGCCTGGATCTCGCGGCCATCGTTCAAGGTAATGACGGTCGGCGATGCGCAGCCGGCGAGAGCGCCCAGGCCCAAGGCAAGCAGGAAGGCGGGAAGGGTCCGTTGAATCATCGTGTTTCTCCAGTGCGACAGTGCTAGATGACTTTAAGACGCAGGGCGTCCACGCAAGTTCCTTTCCAGTGCAGCATAGCGGTAAAGCCAGGGTATTGACCAAGGGCAAGCCATAGGGGCACGAGGTTGTATCAGGGGGTGCTGTGTTATAAATGCGCCATCCCATCTTCTTGTGACGGACCCCCATGAAAGCCAAGGCAGATACCCCCTTCGTGCCCCTGAACATCGCCGTGTTGACGGTCAGCGACACGCGCACCTTCGACAATGACACCTCCGGGCAGCTGTTCGTCGATCGCCTGACTGCGGCCGGCCACCAGCTGGCATCGCGGGTATTGCTCAAGGACGACCTGTACAAGATCCGCGCCCAGGTCGCGACCTGGATCGCCGATGACGCAGTGCAAGTGGTATTGATCACCGGCGGTACTGGGTTCACCGGCCGCGACAGCACCCCGGAGGCCGTGGCCTGCCTGCTGGACAAGCAGGTGGACGGTTTCGGTGAGCTGTTCCGGCAGATTTCCGTGGCCGACATCGGCACCTCCACCGTGCAATCGCGGGCCCTGGCTGGCCTGGCCAATGGCACGCTGGTGTGCTGCCTGCCGGGCTCGACCAATGCGGTACGCACCGGTTGGGACGGCATCCTGGCCGAGCAGCTCGATGCCCGCCACCGCCCGTGCAATTTCGTGCCCCACCTAAAGCAGGCAGCGGCCTGTGAAAGCCGTGGTTGAGTCTACCCAAGCCCGGCCCCTGATGCCGGTGGAAGACGCACTGGCGCGGCTGCTGGCCTTGGCAGAAGCCGCACCCATCCAGGAAACCGAAAATGTGTCGCTGGCCGACGCCGAGGGGCGCGTGCTGGCGCGTGACCTGGTGGCTTCGCTCGACCTGCCGCCCTGGCCGAACAGCGCCATGGACGGTTATGCCCTGCGCCTGGCGGACTGGCAGGGTGAGCCCTTGCCGGTCAGCCAGCGCATCTTCGCCGGCCATGCGCCGCAGCCGCTGCAGCCGGGTACCTGTGCCCGCATCTTTACCGGCGCGCCGGTGCCGGCTGGCGCTGACTGCGTCGAAATGCAGGAAAACGCCGAAGTGGCTGACGACGGCCGAATGCGCTTCCTCGAACCGCTGAAGGTCGACCAGAACATTCGTCCGCAAGGCCAGGAAACACGCCAGGGTGAGCAGGTGATGAGCGCCGGCACACGCTTGGGCCCGATCGAGCTGGGCTTGGCCGCGACCCTTGGCCAGGCCCGTCTGGATGTGGTGCGTAAAGTGCGCGTGGCGGTGCTGTCGACCGGTGACGAGCTGATCGAGCCTGGCCTGCCCCTGGGGCCAGGGCAAATCTACAACAGCAACCGCCGCTTGCTGGTCAGCTGGCTGCAACGCTTGGGTTGTGAGGTGCGGGATGCGGGGATTTTGCCCGATGACCTGGCGCGCACCCGTGAATGCCTGGCGGCATTGGGCGATGTCGACCTGATTCTGTCCACCGGTGGCGTTTCCGTGGGCGAGGCTGATTACCTGGGTGCCGCCCTTCGCGAGGCCGGCGAGCTGGCCTTGTGGAAGCTGGCGATCAAACCGGGCAAGCCGCTGACCTTCGGGCACTTTCGTGGCGTTCCGGTGATCGGTTTGCCGGGCAACCCGGCGTCCACGCTGGTCACGTTCGGGTTGCTGACCCGGCCGTATCTGTTGCGCCGTCAGGGCGTGGCTGATGTCACGCCGCTGCGCTTCGACATGCCAGCGGGCTTCGACTGGCCCAAGCCAGGTACGCGCCGCGAGTACCTGCGCGCACGCATCGAGCAGGGCCAGGTGCGTATCTACAAAAACCAGAGCTCTGGCGTGCTGCGCAGCGCGGCCTGGGCCGAGGGCTTGGTCGAGGTGCGTGAAGGCAGTACGCCGAAGCAGGGCGACAGTGTGCCGTTCATCCCTTTCAGCGAGCTACTTGGTTGATCGCCCAAGCCAGCCGCCCGCCAGTGGTGTGTCGCTGGCGGGTTGCACCTGGTTGAGGCGCATGTGCACGTTTTCCAATTGCTGGGCGGCAATACTCCAATCGTGACGCTGGCGGGCGAATTGCCGGCCGGCTTCGCTCAATTGGGCCATGCGCCAAGGCTGGTTGAGCAGTTGGGTGATCAGCAGGGCCAGTTGGTCACCATCATCACTGCCCAGGTAGTGTTCGCCGTTGTTCACGGCCAGCCCTGATACACCCTTGCTGGTGGTGATGACCGGCAGCCCCGCAGCCATCGCCTCGAGCAGCTTCACCTTGGACCCTCCGCCATACAGCAGCGGGGCGAAGAACAGTGCCGAGCGACGTTGCAGCTCGCGCAGGTCGGGGCGGTAGCCGACCCACTCGATGCGTGGGTCGTTCCAATGCAGCTTCCAGCTGGCCGGCAGGGCGTGGCCGGCTATGGCCAGGCGCACGGCCGGGTTACTCATCCACACCTGCGGCATGATCTCTTCCAGCGCCCATTCGATGGCTTCAAGGTTCGAGCCATATTCGAAGTTGCCGACAAACAGCAGGCGCTGGCTGTGCAACGCCGGTTGCACGTGCTGGTAGAAGTCGCAGTCCACGCCACTGACCACCACGTTCACCGGGCGCCCACTGATCTGGGCGATCAGTTCGGCGTCGTGGCTGCTGACCGCCACCACTTCGCTGGGTTGACGCAGCACCCGTTGCTCCCAGCGCCGATAGCGCCAGCGGTCGAATGCATTGAGCGGGCGCAGCCACAGCGGCAGGCGGTCATGGCAGGCGCCGCCCATCACCGATTCCAGGGTGTGCTCGCTGAGCATGAAGGGCAGCCCGCGCGCCTGCAGGGCTTTTTCGAACGGCTGGAAACTGTAGCTGTGCTCGATCTGGATGACGTCCCAGGGTTCGTCCAGCAGTTGCTCGAAGCGGTGCCTCAGGCAGGGCGCCAAACCATTGATGATCGCCCGCATGGGATAGTCGATGATCGGTGAAGCCAGCAGGTTGAGTGGGCTGTGCAGCGCGCGCCTGGGCAACACGATCAGGCGCTCGACCCAGGGTTCAAGGGCTTCACGGGCCGCATCGTTCAGGGGGATCTTGGACTGCACCAACAGGGTGATCCGGTGCCCACGCTGGGCGAGTTCGCGCAGCAGGTGATATTGCCGAGTCTTGCCGCCGCTGGTGGTCGGCCAGGGTAAGTAGGGCAGTGTCCAGAGAATGCGCATGACCCGGAACCCTCGTAACAGATCGCGGATAAAAAGACGCGCCCGTCGGCAGTCAGCCGATCACTGCTGCCGGGGCGCGTCCATGGCTGTCGGTGGAGCAGACATCAGGTGATAAAAAGTCAATAGTTTGACTCTTTGGTAAATTTATTCACCTGGGTCAAATACTTGTCAAAGGTGGCTTTCCTGAGCATAGCCGTGCATTCGCGGGCGTGTAAAAAATGGGTGAAATCCAGTGTTATTGTGCTGGGCATGCAACGATCGGTGTGTGCCGGTGGTCGAGATCTGGGTTAGCTATTTTTTCATGGAGAAGCGCGATGCAAGGGCGCAAGGCAATGTTGATCCTGCACGGCAAGCAGGCGATGAACGAGGCGCTGCGCAGTGCCGTGCTGGCGATGCGTGAGAGCGGCTGGGTGCTGGATGTGCGGGTCACCTGGGAAGCCGGGGACGCTCAGCGCCTGGTGGGCGAGGCGCTGGCCGCTGGCTACACCCATATTGTCGCGGGCGGCGGCGATGGTACGTTGCGCGATGTCGCTGAAGCCATGGGCTTGGCAGCGGCCCAGGCCAGCCTGGCGCTGTTGCCTTTGGGCACCGCCAATGATTTCGCCAAGGCTGCGGGCGTGCCACTGGAGCCGGACGCCGCACTGGCACTGCTGAACACCCCGGCGCGGCCTATCGACCTGGGCCAGGTTGGTGATCAGCTGTTCCTCAACATGGCCACCGGCGGCTTCGGCAGCCAGGTCACGGCCAACACCTCGGAGGACCTGAAAAAGGTCCTGGGGGCTGCGGCCTACCTGTTCACGGGGCTGTCGCGCTTCAGCGAGTTGCAGGCGGCCTCAGTGGAGCTGCAGGGTCCCGACTTCCACTGGCAGGGTGATCTGCTGGCGCTGGGCATTGGCAATGGCCGGCAGGCCGGCGGCGGGCAGGCACTGTGCCCGGAGGCGTTGGCAGACGATGGCCTGCTGGATGTCGCCATACTGCCAGCGCCGCAGGAAGTGGTGGGGGCGTTGCGCGACCTGCTGGCCGGGGATGGGTTGTTTGTCAGGGCCAGGCTGCCCTGGGTTGAGATCAAGAGTTCGCAGGGGCTGGACATCAACCTCGACGGTGAGCCGCTGCAGGTCGACAGCCTGCGCTTCGAGGCAAAGCCCGCCGCGTTGCAGGTGCACTTGCCGGTCGACTCGCCGTTGCTCAGTCGTCCAGGCTGATGATTTTTTCGCGCACCGCGTACAGCACCAGGCCCGCCACATCGTGAATTTGCAGGCGTTTCATGATTTGCGAACGGTGGGTTTCCACGGTCTTGATTGAGAGCCCCAAGCCACTGGCGATCTCCCGGGTGGATTTGCCGCGCACGATCAGGCGCAGGATTTCCAGCTGGCGTGCGGTCAGGTTGTGGCGGTCGCGGTTCGGTTGCTTGCGGTGCTGGGTATGCAGCAGCGCCTGGTTGATGACGGTGTGGGCGATCGCCGGGCTGAGGTAGCGCTCGCCGTTGCGCAGGGCACACAGGGCCTGCTCCAGCTCGGTCGCGCTGGTGTCTTTGAGCAGGTAGCCATGGGCGCCGCTTTCCAGGGCCCGCATGATCAGGTCCGGGTCGGTGTGCATCGACAGGATCAGCACCTTGCAGGTGCTGCCGCTGGCGCGCAGTTGCGTCAGGGCATCGAGGCCGCTGGTCGAGCGCATGGAAATGTCCAGCAGGACGATGTCGGGTGCCAGGTTGCGCACGTGCTCGAGCAGCAGGTTGCCGTCATCGGCTTCACCGGCCACGCAGTAGCCCGGGATGTCGGAGACCAGTGCGCGGACCCCGGCGCGGATCAGCGAGTGGTCGTCCACCAACAGCAGTCTACAGGTCATGGGCGGTAAAGCTCCTGGCGCGTTCCTGGGTGCGTGGCGGCCACGGGAACAGCGCTTCGATCTGTGTGCCCACGCCAAGCTGGCTGGTGATGTCGAGACGCCCCTGCAAGGCCGTCACCCGTTCCTGCATGCCGGCCAAACCGCGTTGCCCTGCTTCGGCCGGGTATCTGGCGGGAACAAAGCCGCGGCCATCGTCCTGAATGGTCAAGGCAAGCCCTGCGGGGCTGCGTTGCAGGCGGATCGACAGATTGCGCGCCTGGGCATGGCGCAGCATGTTGGTCACGGCTTCCTGGGTGATGCGAAACACCGCCATGGCGACGGCTTCGTCAATGCCGCCCAGGCGTTGATTGCAGACCAGGCTCCAGTGCACATCGGTTTTTTCCAGCGTGCGCAGCAGGTGCGCGCGCAGGCTGGCCTCAAGGCCCAGGCTGGCCAGTTGCCGAGGGTTGAGCAGGGCACAGACATCGCGCACGTTGCTCAGCGCGTTGTCGAGCGTGGTGCGCAGGGTGTCGCAGTGGCTGTGCAATTCATCGGGCATACGCCGTTGCAGCCATTGCAACTGAAGCTTGGCTGCGGTGAGCAGTTGCCCGATGTCGTCATGCAATTCGCGGCCCAGGTGCTGGCGCTCGCTTTCCTGCACCATCAGCATGCGCTTGGCCAGTTCCGCCGGGTGCAGGCGGATCGACCCGGCCCCCAGGCCCACGTGCAGGCCTACGCCAAGCATCGCCGCGACCTGCAGCAGCAACAAGCTGGCCGGTATCGCTTGGCCGGCCATGTACAGCAGCAGGTTGGCGACCACGGAGGCCACGCACAGCACGATCGTCATCCAGCGCAGCAGGACAGTGCGGGAGCAGCAGCGCAGAAGAGTCTTCAAGCGTGGGAGCATAGATAGAAAAGCCACTGAAGTATTGCTGATGGAGGCCTTGCACAAGTCTTAGCAGAGGCTTTGGCGCAGTACTTTATATGTTTTGCGGGGCACGTCCTCAATCAGCCTTGATGCCGGCTGCAGGCGGTCGCTGGCGAGCATGGTAACACTTCACACGGCGTTGGTCGCTGTTGGGCAATGCTTTGAAACCTCATGTTTACGGGCTGTTTCGGCACGTTCGTCCGACTCAAGTCAATAGCAAAGTGCCAGCCGCTATTCGGCTGTCAATCATGCCGAGTGTAACTAGGGCAATAATCACGCGCGCAGTGCTGGCGACAGTTGGCGAAACTTCCAAGTTTGGCCAACAACGCCCTTAGTTGCTCTTTTGTTAGTTAATGTGAAACGCGGGGGTGCGTGCCTTGGGCGGCCGTCGTGGCGGTATGCGGGTGAGTGCAGTGGCTGCCGCGCTCATCGCAGGCGGCACAGGCTTGCGGTAATGGTTGATCGAGCACGCTGGCCAGCTCATTGAGCAATGTGATTTGTTCGCCGGTATCCAGGTTCAGCTGCCCGGTGCGCGGGTCGATCAGCTCCAGTTGCCAGGCCAGCAGGGTCAGGCAAGCGTCGGTTGCGGGCAGGGCTTCACGTTGCAGGCGCTGCTGCTGGCAGGCCGGTGCGAGCAATTGCTGCAGAACGGTGGCGTAGTGGGCAACTTCGAGCAGGTCCAGGCGGGTGGCGCGCCTCGCGAGCGTGTCGAGGGCGGTGTTCAGGCAACCGCAGGCGTCTGCGTCGTTGTCGATCAGTTCCAGGTGCTGCAGGCATTCCTGGGACTGGCTCAGCAAGACTTGCGCATCCAGCAGAAAGTCTTGCAACGCACCTTCAAACGATAAGGCACTGTCCATCAGGACGCTCGGGCGCGTTGGGCGCGGGCAAGGGGCGGGCACGGCGATACGGTAGCGAACAAAAGCCTGACTCCATTCATGCAATGAGAATGGCGTCACATTAATGGCTAATGGATATCGCGAACATCAGGTTGCACCCGATTGCATCTAAGGGTTTCCCTGATGGGAGGCCAGGGTGCAACAAGGTGCTAACGGGCACGGGCCAGCCTGGATGTGCCCGCAGTAAAGCATGATGGTAAAGTGATATCAATTACCTTCGCGGCATTTTCCCGCAAGGGTCAAGGTGCGCGTCAACCCGCCGATACAGGGTGGATGAATACACTTTTCCGACTCAAGCCTGGGGGTTTCCAATGGCTGGCATTCTCGACACAGTAGACCAACGCACGCAATTGGTGGGCGAGAACCGCCTGGAAATTCTGATGTTCCGCCTGGCAGGTCGGCAGCTGTTCGCGATCAACGTGTTCAAGGTGCAGGAAGTGCTCCAACTGCCCAAGCTGACCCTGATGCCGCAGCGCCATGCCTTTGTCTGCGGCGTGGTCAACCTGCGTGGGCAGACCCTGCCGGTGATCGACCTGTCCCAGGCGATCGGCATGCGGCCCCTGCAACCCGGGCCGGACAGCACCATCATCGTGACGGAGTACAACCGCTCGGTGCAGGCCTTCCTGGTGGGGGGCGTCGACCGCATCGTCAACATGAACTGGGAAGCGATCATGCCGCCGCCGACCAGTGCCGGGCGCCAGCACTACCTGACCGCCATCACCAAGGTCGACGAGAAACTGGTCGAAGTGATCGATGTGGAGAAGGTCCTGGCGGAAATCGTGCCGTACAACGCCAAGGTCTCCGGCGAACGGCTTGCCGACCCGGTGCTGGCCCGCGCCAGAGGCCGTGAAGTATTGCTGGTGGACGACTCCAGCGTTGCCTTGGCGCAGCTGCGTGACACCCTGTCGCAACTGGGCATGAAGCTGCACGTGGCCAGTGATGGCTTGAAGGCGCTGCGCCTGCTCAAAAGCTGGGCTGACGCCGGTGAGGATGTGTGCGAGAAGCTGCTGATGGTGTTCACCGACGCCGAAATGCCGGAGATGGACGGTTACCGGTTGACCACCGAGATCCGTAGCGATGCCCGCTTGCGTCAGCTCTACGTGGTGCTGCACACCTCGTTGTCGGGCAGTTTCAACGAATCCATGGTCAAGAAGGTGGGCTGCGATAACTTCCTGTCCAAGTTCCAGCCGGATCGCCTGGTCGAGGTGGTCAAGCAGCGCCTGCTGCTGGATACGGCTACTGCGTGATCCCTGGCCCTGCCGGGTATAAGCTTGGCGTTTCGAATGACGCGAGGCGGCAGGGATGTTTCTGAGTGAGTTGTATCGATACCCGGTGAAGTCGGGGCAGGCGCAAAGCCTGCAGGCTTCGCCGGTCGGCCAGTTGGGGTTGTTGGGTGACCGCCGCTGGATGGTGGTGGAGGCAGAAAACGGCCGCTTCCTCACCCAGCGTGCCTGGCCACAGCTCGGCCAGCTCAGGGCGAGCGATGACGGTGCTGGGCAGTTGCTACTGGAGGCCCCAGGGCAGGTGCCGTTGCGGGTGCCTGTACCGCTTACCGACGATGACTTGCGGGGCGTGACTATCTGGCGCGACACCCTGCGGGTGCCCGATGCTGGCGAGGCGGCGGCGAGCTGGCTGTCGGCGCTGCTGGGCAAGGACGTGCGGTTGGTGTATTGCCCGGAGCAACGGGCGCGTTACCTGCCCAATGGTTATGGCTTGAACAGTGACCGTGCGGCGTTTCCGGATGGTTTTCCGCTGCTGTTGATCGGCCAGGGGTCGTTGGACGAGCTCAGTCGGCGTGTTGGTCGGCCCATGGAAATGCTGCGGTTCAGGCCCAACCTGGTGGTACAGGGCGCAGAACCGTTCGCCGAGGACGGCTGGAAGCGGATTCGTATCGGTACCCTCGAGTTTCGCGTGCTCAAGCCCAGCGTACGGTGCATTTTCACCACCATCGACCCACGGACCGGCGAACGCAGCCCGGACCGCGAGCCCATGACCACGCTCAAAACGTTCCGCGAGAAAGAAGGGGATGTGTTGTTCGGGCAGAACCTGGCGGTGGATGGCAGTGGCGTGCTGGAAGTGGGGATGAAGGTCGAAGTCCTGTAGGAGCAGCCTTGCGCTGCGAAGAGGCCGGTATTAACACCGAGGATTCAGGGTGTTACCAGGAAGTCATGCACCGAACGCCCTTCACGGAAGCGCACTTCGTGCTTGGTCGGGTGCACGTTG
>NZ_JAPFCE010000111.1:0-10015 GCF_026240895.1 Pseudomonas sp. DCB_AW | reverse complement strand
CTCCTACAGGTCGACGCGATCCTTGTGGGAGCGGCCTTGCGTCGCGAAAGGGCCGCAAAGCGGCCCCAAAATCCCAAAGGTTTACCCGATGAAAAGGCTGCTGCTACTAGCGCTTCTCCCCATCCTCGCCATGGCCCCCTTGCTCGCCGCTGCCCCCGCCCCCTTCTACCAATGGCAAAGCCTGGCCACCGGCCGTTTCATGTGCTCGGCCACCAACCCAGGCGAAGGCTGGATGCGCTTTTCCGGCCCCTACAACAACGCCGGTTGCCGGACGTACTGAACGCTGCCTTGCCGCTCGCGGCAAACATCCGCCGACAAACTGACGGTTTTTGCCTCTCGGCGCGCTGCAACCCCTGAATTCATTGGTTTGCGGACCTGGTTCGATTATTGCTTATCCCTGCTCAGTGACAGCGCGGCAGGTACGCGCATAGGAGATGCTGTGGACAAGATGCTTTACGTGGCCATGACCGGCGCTAGCCAGAACGCGCTGGCGCAGAAGGCCCATGCCAACAACCTGGCGAACATTTCCACCAACGGCTTCCAGCGCGACCTGGAGCAGGCGCGCTCGATGCCGGTGTTTGGCGACAGCTTTCCGGCGCGCGCGTTTGCCATGACCGAGCGCCCGGCCACCGACTTCAGCGAAGGCCCGATGGTCGAGACCGGCCGCGAGCTGGACGTGACTGTGACCGGCAAAGGTTTCATCGCTGTACAGGCACCGGATGGCAGCGAAGCCTACGTGCGCACCGGCAGCCTGAACATCGACGCCCTGGGCGTGCTGCGTGCCGGCAACGGCATGCCGGTGATCGGCAACGGCGGCCCGATTGCCATTCCGCCAGAGCAAAAGGTGGAAGTGGGTGAGGACGGCACCATCAGCATCCGCGCCATGGGCGAAGACCCGCGCATGATGGCCGAAGTCGACCGCATCAAGCTGGTCAACCCCGACATCAAAAGCCTGACCAAGGGCCTGGACGGCATGATCCACACCACCAATGGCCAACCGGCGGATGCCGACGTCAACGTGCGCGTGGTGTCGGGCTTCCTGGAAGGCAGCAACGTCAACGCCGTCGAGGAAATGACCTCGGTGCTGGCGTTGTCCCGTCAGTTCGAACTGCACGTCAAGATGATGAACACGGCCAAGGAAGGCGACGAAGCCATGGCTCGGGTTTTGCAAATCGGCTAATCACATTTGAACGGGTGCCGTAAAACAGGCGCACGAGGAGAACAGCATGCTTCCGGCTCTTTGGGTCGCTAAAACCGGCCTGTCCGCCCAGGACACCAACCTGACGGTCATTTCCAACAACTTGGCCAACGTCTCGACCACCGGCTTCAAACGTGATCGCGCCGAATTCCAGGACCTGCTCTACCAGATCAAGCGTCAACCGGGCGCCCAGTCGACCCAAGACAGCGAGCTGCCTTCGGGCCTGCAGGTGGGTACCGGTGTGCGCATTGTCGGCACCCAGAAAAACTTCACCGCCGGCAGCCTGCAGACCACCGAAAACCCGCTGGACATGGCGGTCAACGGGCGTGGCTTCTTCCAGGTCTTGCAGCCGGATGGCACTGTTTCCTACACCCGCGACGGCACCTTCCACCTGAACTCCGATGGCCAGATCGTCACCGCCAACGGTTTCGCCCTGGAGCCTGCCATCGTCGTGCCGAACGACGCGCAAACCTTCACCGTCGGCCAGGACGGCACCGTGTCGATCACCACGGCCGGCAACCCGGCGGCGCAGGTCATCGGCAACATCCAGACCGCCGACTTCATCAACCCGACCGGCCTGCAAGCGATCGGTGACAACCTGTTCCTGGAGACCGCCGCCAGCGGCGCGCCGCAAGTCGGCACCCCAGGCCTGAACGGCTTCGGCACCACCCTGCAGCAGACCTTGGAAAACTCCAACGTCAGCACCGTGGAAGAGCTGGTGAACATGATCACCACCCAGCGTGCCTACGAGATGAACTCGAAAGTCATCTCTACCGCCGACCAGATGCTGTCGTTCGTCACCCAGCAGCTGTAAGCCCCTGATCCCGGCCCCGTAGCCCAGATACACCGTGAGGTAAGCGTCATGAATCGTCTGTTGTCCGTCTTCGCCCTGGGGGGAGCGGTGTTGTTGGCAGGTTGCGTCGGGCCGACGCCCAAGCCCAACGACCCGTACTATGCGCCGGTGTTGCCGCGCACCCCGTTGCCGGCGGCGGCCAACAACGGTTCGATCTACCAGGCCGGTTTCGAACAGAACCTGTACAGCGACCGCAAGGCCTTCCGGGTCGGTGACATCATCACCATCACCCTTAACGAGAAGACCTCGGCCAGCAAGAACGCAGGTTCGCAGATCCAGAAGAACAGCAAGGCCGACATCGGCCTGACCTCGCTGTTCGGCAGCACGCCTAACACCAACAACCCGTTCGGCGGCGGTGACCTGTCGCTGGAGGCCGGTTACAACGGCGAGCGCGCCACCAAGGGCGACAGCAAGGCCACCCAGGGCAACACCCTGACCGGCTCGATCACCGTGACCGTGGCTGAAGTGCTGCCCAACGGCATCATCGCCGTGCGCGGCGAGAAGTGGCTGACCCTGAACACCGGTGAAGAGCTGGTGCGCATTGCCGGCATGATCCGCGCCGATGACATCGCCACCGACAACACCGTGCCGTCCACCCGCGTGGCCGATGCGCGCATCACCTATTCGGGCACCGGCTCGTTTGCCGATGCCAGCCAGCCCGGGTGGCTGGACCGCTTCTTCATCAGCCCGCTTTGGCCTTTCTGAGTACAGATGACCATGTTCAACGTGAGGCAGCTGATTGCCGCAACCCTGCTTCTGTCCTGCGCCTTCGCGGCCCAGGCCGAGCGCTTGAAAGACATCGCCAGCATCTCTGGTGTGCGTTCCAACCAGCTGATCGGCTATGGCCTGGTGGTGGGGCTCAACGGCACGGGTGACCAGACCACCCAGACGCCGTTCACCCTGCAGACCTTCAACAACATGCTGTCGCAGTTCGGCATCAAGGTGCCGGCCGGTTCCGGCAACGTGCAGTTGAAGAACGTCGCGGCGGTGTCGGTGCATGCCGACCTGCCGGCGTTCGCCAAGCCGGGCCAGGTGGTGGACATCACCGTTTCGTCGATCGGTAACTCCAAGAGCCTGCGCGGCGGCAGCTTGCTGATGACCCCGCTCAAGGGTATCGATGGCAATGTTTACGCCATCGCCCAGGGCAACCTGGTGGTGGGCGGCTTCGATGCCGAAGGCCGTGACGGTTCGAAGATCACCGTCAACGTTCCGTCGGCCGGGCGAATTCCTGGCGGCGCCAGCGTCGAGCGATCGGTGCCGAGCGGGTTCAACCAGGGCAACAGCCTGACCCTGAACCTTAACCGCCCGGACTTCACCACGGCCAAGCGTATCGTCGACAAGGTCAACGAACTGTTCGGCCCCGGCGTTGCCCAGGCTGTGGATGGCGGGTCGGTACGCGTCAGTGCGCCGATGGACCCGAGCCAGCGCGTGGACTACCTGTCGATTCTGGAAAACCTCGATATCGACCCAGGCCAAGCCGTGGCGAAAGTCATCATCAACTCGCGTACCGGCACCATCGTCATCGGCCAGAACGTCAAGGTGTCGCCGGCGGCGGTCACCCACGGCAGCCTGACCGTGACCATTACCGAAGACCCGATCGTCAGCCAGCCGGGCGCGTTCTCCAATGGCCAGACCGCCGTGGTGCCGCGTTCGCGGGTCAACGCCGAGCAGGAAGCCAAGCCGATGTTCAAGTTCGGCCCAGGCACCACGCTGGATGAAATCGTCCGCGCGGTGAACCAGGTCGGCGCGGCACCCGGCGACCTGATGGCGATCCTTGAAGCCCTGAAACAGGCCGGCGCCTTGCAGGCCGACCTGATCGTGATCTGAGGACGCCGCGCATGAACAGCAAAAGCTTGGTGTCTGGCAGTGCCGACAGCGGCGCCTACACCGACCTCAACCGCCTGAGTTCGCTCAAGCACGGCGACCGCGACAGCGAAGCCAACGTGCGCAAGGTGGCCCAGGAATTCGAGTCGCTGTTCATCAGCGAAATGCTCAAGGCCTCGCGCAAGGCCAGCGATGTGCTGGCCGACGACAACCCGATGAACACCGAAACGGTCAAGCAATACCGCGACATGTATGACCAGCAGTTGGCCGTGAGCATGTCCCGCGAGGGGGGCGGTATCGGCCTGCAGGACGTACTGGTGCGCCAGTTGACCAAGAGCAAGAGCACGGCTGGCGCCACCAGCCCGTTTCCGCGCAGCGAGGGCAGTGGCCCGGCACTGTGGGGCAACAAGGTGGCCGAGCCTGCGCATGCCGCAGAGACCGGCGCAGCGCGCAATGACGTCGCGGCGCTCAATGCGCGGCGCCTGGCTTTGCCGAGCAAGCTCACCGACCGCCTGCTGGCAGGCATCGTGCCGTCGGCTGCGACCACCAACACCACCAGCGTGCCGGCCCGTGACGGCCAGCAAGTGGCCAAGGCCTTCGCCGTGCCAGAAAACGGCCTGCGCATTGTCGGGCGTGCCGTCGCCCAGCCGCCGCTGGCGCCGAACAAGGCCTTCGCCGACAGCGACGCCTTTGTCGCCACCATGCTGCCGATGGCCGAGCAGGCCGCCAAGCGCATCGGTATCGACCCGCGTTACCTGGTCGCCCAGGCGGCCCTGGAAACGGGCTGGGGCAAGTCGGTCATGCGCAACACCGACGGCAGCAGCAGCCACAACTTGTTCGGCATCAAGGCCAGTGGCAACTGGCAGGGCGAGCAGGCGAGGGCGATCACCAGCGAGTTCCGCGATGGCCAGTTCGTCAAGGAAACCGCAGCGTTCCGTTCGTACGATTCCTACCAGGACAGCTTCCATGACCTGGTGAACCTGTTACAGGGCAATTCCCGCTATCAAGGTGCGCTGGACGCGGCCGATAACCCTGAGCAGTTTGCAAGAGAGCTGCAAAAAGCAGGTTATGCGACCGACCCGGGCTATGCGAAGAAGATCATCAGCATCGCCCAGCAAATGCAAGCAACCCCGCAATACGCCATGGCTGGCAGAACTACGAATCTATAAGGACTAAAACATGTCGAGTCTGATTTCGATCGGTCTGAGTGGCCTGGGTGCCAGCCAGGCGGCACTGTCGGTAACCAGTAACAACATTGCCAACGCCGCCACCAGTGGCTATTCGCGCCAGCAAGCGGTTCAGGTTGCGGGCCCTTCGCACAACATGGGCGCGGGCTTTCTGGGTACGGGCACCACGCTTTCGGATGTGCGCCGGATCTACAGCGCCTACCTGGACAATCAGTTGCAGACCGCGACCTCGCTGCAGGCCGACTCTGTGGCGTTCCAGGACCAGATCACCAGCGTCGACAAATTGCTGGCCGACCGTGATACCGGCATCAGCTCGGTGCTGACCGCGTTCTTCTCGGCGTTGCAGACCGCTTCGGCCACGCCGGGTGATGTCGCTTCGCGGCAGTTGCTGCTGACCCAGGCGCAAACCCTGAGCAACCGCTTCAATGCGGTGGGCACTCAGCTGACCCAGCAGAACGAAACGATCAACTCTCAGCTCGGCACGCTCGCAGGCCAGGTGAACAAGCTCACCAGCAACATCGCCGAGTACAACAAGCAGATCGTCGCGGCCACCGCCACCGGCAATACCCCTAACAGCCTGCTGGATGCGCGCAGCGAAGCCGTGCGCCAGCTCAACGAGCTGGTCGGGGTCACGGTGCAGGAGCGCGACGGCAACTACGACGTCTACCTGGGCAGTGGCCAGTCACTGGTCACCGGGGTCAAGGCCAACACCTTGTCGGTGCAGCCAGGTGTGGCTGACAAAAGCCAAGCCAGCCTGCACATCAACTACGAGTCGTTCAGCTCCGACGTGACCTCGGTGGTGACCGGTGGCACGATCGGCGGCCTGCTGCGCTACCGCCAGGACGTGCTGATGCCGTCGATGAACGAGCTCGGCCGCGTGGCCCTGGTGGTTGCTGACAGCATCAACAGCCAGCTGGGCCAAGGCCTGGATGCCAACGCCCAATTCGGCAGCGCGCTGTTCTCCAGCATCAACAGCGCCAGTGCATTGGCCCAGCGCAGCCTGGCTTCGTCGAGCAACAGTGCCGGGTCCGGCAACCTCGATGTGACCATTGCCGACAGCGGCGCGCTGACCACGTACGACTACGAAGTGAAGTTCACCAGCGCCAACCAGTACAGCGTGCGCCGCTCCGATGGCACCGACATGGGCAGCTTCGACCTGAACGCCGACCCGGCCCCGGTGATCGACGGCTTCAGCCTGGCGCTCAAGGGCGGTGGCCTGGCCGCGGGGGACAGCTTCAAGGTGATCCCGACCCGTTCCGCGGCGGGCAACATCTCGACCATCATGACCGATGCCAACAAGCTGGCCTTTGCCGGGCCGATCAGCGCCACGGCGGGCAGCGGCAACGGTGGCACTGGCACCATCACCCAGCCGGTGCTGGGCGATTCGCTGGACATCTACGGCGGTGCCGATACAGCGCTGGTGCAGCAGGCGATTCGCGACTCGATGCCGGTGCGCGTGGTGTTCGACGCCGCCAACGGCGGTTCCCAAGGCTACAAGCTGTTCGATGCCAAGGGCACGCAGATCGGCACCGGCAGCGTGGTGCCTGGGCAGGACAACAAATTGTCCGTCGCCGTGCCAATGCTCGATGCCGCTGGCCAGCCGATCCTTGATGGCGACGGCAAGCCGCGCAGTTTCAATGTCGAGACCACCATCGGCGGCAGCCCGTCTGCCAACGACAGCTTTACCCTGTCGTTCAATGCCGACGGCAAGGCCGACAACCGCAACGCTACCTCGCTGCTGGAGCTGCAGACCAAATCGACCGTGGCCACCGGCTCTGGCGGTGGCACCAGTTTCACTTCGGCCTATGCCTCGCTGGTCGAGCGCGTGGGGGCCAAGGCCAGCCAGGCCGCCATCGACACCACCGCGACCCAGGCCGTGTTCAAGTCTGCCGCCGAAAGCCGCAGTGCGGTGTCGGGGGTCAACCTCGATGACGAGGCGGCCAGCCTGGTGAAGTTCCAGCATTACTACACCGCGTCGTCGCAGATCATCAAGGCGGCGCAAGAAACCTTTTCGACCTTGATCAACGCCCTTTAAGGAGTAGCTGGCCGTGCGTATTTCTACTGCTCAGTTTTATGAGACCAGCGCCAACACCTACTCGAAGAACTTCTCGGACACGGCCAAGACCACCGAGCAGATCACTTCCAAGTCGCGTATCCAGACGGCGGGCGATGACCCGGTCGGTGCCGCACGCCTGCTGTTGCTGCAGCAGCAGAGCGCGCTGCTGGACCAGTACAACGGCAACATGACCACGGTCAAGAATGCCCTGCTGCAGGAAGAGAGCGTGCTCTCGACCATCAACGATGCCCTGCAGCGTGCCAGCGAGCTGGCACTGGAGGCGGGTAACGGTGGCAAGAGCGATGCCGACCGCGCATCGATCGCCAGCGAGATCAAAGAGATCGAGGCGAACGTCTTCGGCCTGCTCAATTCCCGCGACGCCAATGGCGACTACATGTTCGGTGGCTCCAAGTCATCAACGCCGCCTTACGTGCGCAATAGCGACGGTACCTACAGCTACCAGGGTGACCAGACCCAGCTCAGCCTGCAGGTCTCCGATACCTTGAGCCTGGCGACCAATGACAGCGGTTTCAGCATCTTCGACCAGGCGACCAACAACAGCCGTACGCAGTCGAGCCTGCAGGCGCCGACCCCGGACGATGGCAAGGTGCTGTTGTCCGGTGGCCTGATGACCTCGGCGAACACCTACAACAACCAGTTCGCCGGCGGCCAGCCGTACACCATCACCTTCACCAGTGCCACCGAGTACAGCGTCAAGGATGCCACCGGCAAGGACATCACCAGCGAAACTGCGAGCAACGGCAAGTTCGACGTCAACACCGAAGGCGGCAAGATGATTTCGCTGCGCGGTGTCGATTTCGAGATCAACCTGAACCTGCAGGAAGGTGACGATGCCGACGCGGCGGTGGCGGGCCATGTGTTCACCCTCGAAGCCAAGCCCGACACCCTGAATGCCACGCGCAGTGCGGGTAACCCATCGACCGCGCAGGTTACCGGCAGCAGCATCGCCGATGCCGATGCCTATCGCAGCACCTTCCCCAGCAATGGCGCGGTGATCAAGTTCACCAGTGCGACCGAGTATTCGCTGTATGCGCAGCCGTACAGTGCCGACAGCAAGCCGGTGGCCTCGGGCACGGTCGGGGCGGGTAATGCGGTTACGGTGGCGGGCGTGACCTTCCAGCTCGACAGTGCGCCTGGCGAAGGTGACCAGTTCGCGGTGACGGCCAACACGCACCGCACGCAGAACGTACTCGACAGTCTCGGCCAATTGCGCACGGCGCTGGGCAAGCCGGTCGACAGCCCGGAGGCGCAGGCAGCGCTCAAAACGGCGACCGACTCGGCGATCTCCAACCTGGCCAGTGCCCGTGAGCGTATTGACATTACTCGCGGTTCGATTGGTGCGCGGGGTAACTCGCTGGAGATCCAGGAGCAGGAGAACATCAGCCTGGGCCTGGCCAACAAGACCACCCAGAGCGCCATTGGCGATACCGACATGGCGTCGGCGACCATCCAGCTGACCCTGCAACAGGCGATGCTCGAGGCCTCGCAGCTGGCGTTTGCGCGGATTTCGCAGTTGAGCCTGTTCAACAAGCTTTGATTCTATTGTGAGTTTTTGGGGCTGCTTTGCAGCCCCAAAATCCCTCAATCCCCCCGCAAAACCCTCCAGTCTCCACACCCCTCGCCAGGCTTTCGTAGCATTTCAATGTGACCAATGAGTCAAAACGGTCATCTTCCCTGTATTCTATGCAGCAGCTGTTGCAGCATTTTGTTACCGGTTTGCATTCGAGCGAGGCTGCCAGGCCTTGCTTGCCCCCTGTGGGGTGACGCTCCGGTATTTGGCGCCCTCAATTCATCGAGTGGTGGTCTTTGGCTGTTTTCATTGGGAAGCCAGAATGATTGGCATCAAAAGCATCGCGAGTTACGTGCCCACCGCTGGCCTGGACAACTACGTCCAGGGTGCGAAGTTCGGCAAGGACGAAGAGTTCATGTTCGGCAAGATCGGCGCGTCCTTCCTGCCGCGCAAGGCCGAAGACCAAGAAACCTCGGACCTGTGCGTCGAAGCGGCCAAGGCCCTGTTCGCCGCCAACCCTGACCTTGATCCGCAGTCGATCGATGCGTTGATCGTGGTCACCCAGAACGGTGACGAAGAAGGCCTGCCGCACACGGCCGCCATCGTCCAGAGCAAGCTTGGCCTGTCGACCCGCGTGGCGGCGTTCGACGTGTCGCTGGGCTGCTCGGGTTACGTGTATGGCCTGTATGCGATCAAGGGCTTCATGGAAGCGGCAGGGCTGAAGAATGGCCTGCTGATCACTGCCGACCCGTACTCGAAAATCGTCGACCCGGAAGACCGCAACACCACCATGCTGTTCGGTGATGCCGCCACGGCCACTTGGATGGGCGAAAATGCAGTGTGGAACCTGGGCCAGGCGCGTTTTGGCACTGACGGTTCTGGCGCGGAGCACCTGAAGGTCAACGATGGCAAGTTCTTCATGAACGGCCGCCAGGTGTTCAACTTTGCCCTGATCAAAGTACCGGCGCACCTGCATGAGCTGCTCGACGCCAGCGGGCTGACCTCGAAGGATATCGACGCCTTCTGCATCCACCAGGGCAGCGCGGCGATTGTCGATGCCGTGGCGCGCCGCTTCGAGGAAGAAAACCCGGAGAAGTTCGTCAAGGACATGTTGGAGACCGGCAATACCGTGTCGTCCAGCGTGCCGCTGCTGCTGCAGAAGCACATGCTCGATGGTAACTGGAAGCGTGTGGCGATCAGCGGGTTCGGTGTGGGCCTGTCGTGGGGCTCGGCGATTCTCTATCGCGACTGACCTTCAGTAGCCTAAAAAAAAGCGCCCGGCGGCCACCGCCCGGCGCTTTTTTTGTGCCTGCCGGGTGTGGGTCCATGGATGATTCAAAATCCTTGTAGATCCAGCGGTAGGAAG
>NZ_JAPFCE010000110.1:0-10172 GCF_026240895.1 Pseudomonas sp. DCB_AW | reverse complement strand
CCCCCCCCCCCCCCCCCCCCCCCCCCCCCCCCCCCCCCCCCCCCCCCCCCCCCCCCCCCCCCCCCCCCCCCCCCCCCCCCCCCCCCCCCCCCCCCCCCCCCCCCCCCCCCGCCGGCGCATCGCGGGCGGGGGCGCATGTCTTGAGTTTTGCAGTGCCTATGAGATCGAGCGCCGCCCGCGCGGCGCTTCGCAGCACAAGGCTGCTCCCACATTTGTTTCGGGCCAATTAATCCTGTGGCATAGGCGCGCGGCCCCGTGGTGCCCACGTTGATATCGAGACGGACAAACAAGGCGGTCGCGCGCAGATTTCCCAGGCCTCACTGGCCCGAAACAAATGTGGGAGCAGCCTTGTGCTGCGAAGCGCCGCGCGGGCGGCGCTCGATCTGATAGGCGCTAAAAATACCCATGTCATGCACCCCAACCTCACCCCCCCCTCATTTCGGATACAACGGCGGCAAGCTCCCTGTCTCCCCCGATGGCAGCAGCACCTGCTCAGCCGGCGGAATCGTCCCGATCGCTCGCCACAAATCCTCACCCTGCCAATACTGGCCACTCTCGCTGTACAACGCCCCGTTCAACCCATCCAGCGCATCGGACAACGGCACGAACCGCGCAGCCATCTCCGCCAGGGTCTCCGGCTGCTGCCGCGCCCAGGCGTCCAGCGCTTGGCGTGTGGTCTGGGGGTCGTTGGCCTGGCAGGCGCGCTTGAGGTCGTCCAGCAGCGTGCGGGGGCTTGGGCCTTGTTGCGCGGCGCGCAGTACCGCGGGTTGTGAACGGGCACGCCACCACAAGGCGAAGCCCAGCAATGTGGTCAGGGCAAACACCAGCGTCGCCAGCTGCCACGGCCACAACAGGCTATTGCCCGCACGGGTGTCGCCGACCGGCGTGTCGGCGCTCAGGGCCGGGTTGTCCTGCACGCTCAGGGTGCGCGCTGGCAGGCTGGTGTGCTCCAGGTGGTCTTCGCGGGTGTTCCACCAGGCCACCTCCAGCGCTGGCAAGGCCAGTTCGCCGCTGTGGGTCGGCACCAGCGCTTCGCGCTCTTCGCGGTTGGCGGTCATACCGCGCTCGTTGATTTCGTTGCGCAGCAGCGGCTGGTCGGGGTAGCGGCGCAGGCCGGTGATTTCGGTGGCCGGCAGCGGTGGCAGCTGGGTGCTGGACAAGCCGTCGGCGCGCAAGGTGATGTTGCGGGTGAGCGAATCACCGATCTGCGTCTGCTGGCTGCCCGGGTCGGGGTTCCAGTGTTCTTCAAGGGTCAGGCTGCGTGCCGGCAGCCAGGGCGCACCGGCCGGCCAGGCCGCTGGAATCGGGCGCACGTCCAGGCGCAGGGGCAGCGAGCTGACCTGGATCTGGCGGCCGGCACGCGGGGCGGCCGTGGCGGATTGTTCGTTGTCGGCGCTGGCAGCCGCGGTGGCGGTGAAGGTCAGCGCCGGCACTTCGAGGCTGCCACTTTGCTGCGGGTAGACGGCATAGCGGGTTTCGATCACCCCGTGGCGCACGCCGTTGATTTCTTTCTCGTAGGTGCGCGACTCGCCCAGTGGCTCGACCTTGGCGTTTTCCAGCTGCAGTGGGCTGAGGCTGCTGTCGTCATACAGCGCCACCGAATGGTAGATGCGCAAGGTCAGCACGGCCTGGGCCTGAACATAGACCTCGTTGCTGTCCAGGGTCGCCTCGATGAACACCTGGGAGGCGCTTTCCTGGCGGCTGGCATCGGCTTGCAGCACTTGCAGGTCGATGGCCTGGCTGCGCGACTGGCCCAGTTGCAGCTCCGGGATGCGCAGGCTGCCGCTGCGCCGTGGCAGCAGGGTGATGATCCAGCGGGTGCTGGCGCGGGTCTCGCCATCGAGGGTGTGCAGGCTGTTCAGCTGGCGTGTGCCACGCACTTCGAAGTCGCCTTCAAGGGCACGCAGGTCGGGTTTGCCGAACTGGGTCACGTCCTGGCTTTCGAGGGTCAGTTCCAGGCTTTCGCCGGCCTCCAGGCGGGTACGGTCGACGCTGGCTTGCAGCATGGGCTCGGCCTGGGCCATGAAGGCCCATGAGACACCGAGCAGAAAGACGCCGAAGCGACTCATCGTGAATTGTCCTGATGCAATTGCTGTTCATACCAGAATTTGCGCCGCAGCAGCTCCGCCGGGTTGTCGGGGATCTCCCGCAGCCATTGTTCAAGGGCCTGACGCTGTTCGGCGTCGAGGTTGGTCGACACCGGGCGTTGGGGGGGCACGGTGACGTTGTCGTCGGCGCCCCCCTGGTTGCCGGGTGTGGCCTGGCTGTTGGTGCTGCCTTCGCCGGGTTCTTCGGCGTTGGCGGGTTCGTCATTGCCAGGGGTGCCCTGGGCCGGGCTGCTGGCCGAACTGCTGTTGCCTTCGGTTTCGCTGCCGGGTGTGCCTTGGGCCTCGTTGCTGGCGGGTTGTTCTTCGGCCTTGGCCTCGCGCTGTTGCAGCAGTTGCTGGACCAGTGCCTGGTTGTCCAGTGCCGGTTGCAGGTCGGGTTGGCGCTCCAGGGCCTGCTCGTAGGCATCCAGGGCGGCTTCCAGCTCGCCACTGCGGGCCAGGGCATTGCCTCGATTGTAGTGGTCCGCTGCCGTGTTGCCTTGTGAGAATGCCTGGGCGGCTCCGGCGTAATCGCCGGCCTGGTACAGCGCCATGCCGCGCCACTGTGGATTTTGGAAATGCCGTGCGGCGCTGGCCGGGCGGTTCTGTTCGAGCATGCGCTGGCCCTGCTGGTCGGGGCGCAGCCACAGGTCGTTGAACTCGAAGGCCTGGCTTGGCTGCGGCAAGGCCAGTAACAGGGGCAGGCAGAACAGCCAGCCGCGACGACCGGCGCAGGCCGCCAGCAGTAACAGCGGAATCAGCAGCCAGTAACCCTGGTCGGCCCAGCTGTCCAATTGCAGGGTCTGGCCGTCGCTGCGTGCGGTGCGCGGGGTGTCGAACAGGCCCAGGCCGCGCAGGTCGAGGTCGTCGACCCGGGCATTGCGGTAGCGCCCGCCGGTGCCGCTGACAAATGCCTTGAGGCTGGCGCTGTCCAGGCGCGGCAGCAGAATTGCGCCTTGGTCGTCTTTAAGGAATTCGCCATTGGCTTGTCGCACCGGTGCCCCGTCTCGGCTGCCGATGCCCAGCATCAGCAGGCTCGGGCCCTGGCGGCCGAGGGCCTGCGTGATGCCCTCGCGCTCCGCTGCGCTGAGCGAGGAGCCGATCAGCAGCAGGCGCCCTTGCCCCAGGCCGCTCTGGGCCAGCAGGGCCAGGCCTTTTTGCACGGCCAGGTCGGCGCGCTGGCCGGGTTTGGGCATGATCGAAGGGTCGATCGCCTCCAGCAGGTTGCGGGTGGTGCCCAGGTCATCGGACAGCGGCACCAGGGTGTGGGCGGACCCTGCGTAGACGATCAGCGCGGTCTGGCTGTCGTGGCGGCGTTCGAGCAGGTCGAGGACCTTGCGCCGGGCCTGCTCCAGCCGGTTGGGCGGGCTGTCCTCGGCGAGCATCTGTGGGGTCAGTTCGAGCAGGATGACCAGCGGGTCGGCAGGGCGCTGCCGGCTCTCTTCCACGCGCTGCCAGCTGGGCCCGAGCAGGGCCAGCACCACCAGCGTCCACGCCAGGCCCAGCGCCACCCAAGGCAGTTTGCTGGTGCTGCCGCTGCCGCCCCCGAGCAGCACGGCGTGGAACGCGGGCGGCAGGATCATCTGCCAACGCCCGGCGCGTTTGCGTCGGTGCCACAGCTTGAACAGCAACCAGCCGAGCAGTGGCACTACCAACAGCCAGAGCGGGCGCAACCATTGTGGCCACAGGTCGATCATCGCCGTTTCCTCAGGCGCAGGCGTTTGAGGCGCTGGCGCCATTCCGGGTGCGGCTGCAGAAAGCGCGGTTTGCGCAGCAGGCGCTGCAAGCGGTTGTCAGGCCACTGCACGGCCACCACCAGCAGCACGCTGAGCAACAGTGCCAGGGCCAATGGCCAGGCGTACAAGGCCTTGGCGGTGCGCGCCTGGGTTGGCTGCTGAGCCACTGGCTCCAACTGGTCGAGGGCGTCGCCGATGGCGTTCAGTTCGGCGCCGTCGTGGGCGCGGAAGTAGGCGCCGTGGGTCAGCTCGGCAATTTCCTTGAGCGAGGCTTCGTCCAGGTCCAGGCTCGGGTTGAGGCCCAGCAGGCCGGGCGTGCCGCTGGCCTCGGGGTTGGCGCCGATGCCGATGGTATAGATGCGCACGCCTTCCTGGGCGGCCAGGCGGGCGGCGGTCAGTGGGTGGATCTGCCCGCCGTTGTTGGCGCCGTCGGTGACCAGCACCAGCACGCGGCTTTGTGCCGGGCGCTGGCGCAAGCGCTTGACCGCAAGGCCGATGGCATCGCCGATGGCGGTGTTCTTGCCGGCGATGCCAATCTGCGCTTCGTCAAGGAAGGTGCGCACGGTACGCCGGTCGAAGGTCAGCGGCGCCTGCAGGTAGGCCTGGCTGCCAAACAGGATCAGCCCAACCCGGTCGCCCTCGCGGTCCTGAAGAAAGTCGCCAAGCAGCGCCTTGACCAGGTCGAGGCGGCTGATTTCGTCGTTCTTCCACTGCATGTCGGGGAAATCCATGGAGCCGGACACGTCCACCGCCACCAGCAGGTCGCGGCCGCTGGCGGCCACCGGTACCGGGTCGCCGAGCCATTGCGGGCGGGCCGCGGCCAACAGCAGCAACAGCCAGATGATGACAAAGGGCGCCTGCTGGCGCCAGGTGGGCAGGTTGAGCCGTGCCCGGCGCCCGGCCAGGCCTTCCAGCTCGTTCAGGAAGCCCACTTTGAGCACCGGCTCGCCACTGTCAGCGGCTGGCAACACCAGGCGAGCCAGCCACGGCAGCGGCAGCAGGGCGAACATCCACGGCCAGGCCAGTTCAAACATGCTTGCGGATCCAGGTTTCGACGGCCTGGCTAAGCCCGACGATGGCTTTGTCGTCGAGCTTACACTCAGGCTTGTAGGCGCCTTCGACCAGCACCATCCAACGCGTGAGGCCGGCGGCCGGGCAGCGGTTGTCGAGAAACGCCAGCCACTGGCGGCCGTTGAGTGTATGGCTGTTGGCGCCCGGGTAGTGGCTGCGGCACAGGCGCTTGAGCAGGGCATTGATCTGTTGCAGCCAGGCACCGGCCGGGGCGCCGTCATACGGGCGTGGCAGCTGGGCAAGTTCGGCCAGGGCGGCCACGCGTACCGGGTCGAGCGGTTGCTCGGCGCGCACGATGCGGCGTTTGCGCGGGCGCCAATGGCGTACGCGCCACAGGCCCCAGGCAAGCAGCGGCAGCAAGGCCAGCAATACCCACCAACCCGGTGCCGGTGGCCACAGGCCGACTGCCGGCGGGGCAATCAGCGGTTGCAACTGGTCCAGCGGGGTCATTTGCTGCTCCCCGGGCGCTGGGCGTTCAGGTATTCGCGCAGTTGCTCGATCATCTCGCTTTGCGTACTCAGCGGCATCAGCACCACGCGCAGCTTCTGTGCCATCAGTTCCCAGCGGGCGATACGTGACTCGGCCTGCTGGCGGTAAGCCTGGCGCAAGCTGGCGTCGAGGGTGTCGAGCTCCAGTTGCGCGCTGCGCTGGGCGAAGCGCAGCAGGCCGGCTGCGGGCAGGGCATGGTCTAGCGGGTCGGAGACCGGCAGCAGCAACAGGTCGCAGTGGCGCGAAAGCATGGCCAGGTGCTGTTCGACCTGGTCGGTCAGCGAGCGCTCGTCGCAGATGACGATCGCCAGGCTGCCAGGGCGCAGCACTTCACGCGCCCGGCGCAAGGCCAGGCCCAGGCTGTCGGCCTGGGGCGTGGCTTCGGTGTGCAGCGCCTGGTTGACCTTGGCCATGCGGTTAAGCAGCTGCAGCAGGCTTTGCTTGCTGCGCCGGGGTTTGATTTCGTGGTGCTCGTTGTCGCCAAACACCAGCCCGCCGATGCGGTCGTTGTGGCCCAGTGCCGCCCAGCCGAACAGGGCCGCAGCCTGGGCCGCCAGCACCGACTTGAACATCAGCCCCGAGCCGAAGAACAGCCGCTGGCTCTGTTCGACCAGGATAAAGATCGGCCGCTCGCGTTCTTCATGGAACAGCTTGGTGTGCGGCTCCTGGGTGCGGGCGGTGACCCGCCAGTCGATGTTGCGCACATCGTCGCCAGCCTGGTACACGCGCACTTGGTCGAAGTCCACGCCGCGCCCGCGTAGCTTGGAGTGGTGCAGGCCCACCAGCGGGCTGCGCTGGCCGGGCCGGGAGAACAGCTGGATTTCGCGCACGCGGTGGCGCATGTCGATCAGCTCGGCAAGGCCGATGCGGATGCCGGGTTCGGCCAGCTGCGCGGTGGGCATGGGGTCAGGCAACGGCGACGACGTCGAGGATGCGCTGGACCACGCGGTCCTGGTCGATCCCCGCAGCCTCGGCCTCGAACGACAGGATGATGCGGTGGCGCAGCACATCGAACAGCACTGCCTGGATGTCCTCGGGGCTGACGAAGTCGCGCCCGGCCAGCCAGGCGTGCGCACGCGCGCAGCGGTCCAGCGAGATCGAGCCGCGCGGGCTGGCGCCGTAGGCGATCCAGTCGGCCAGTTCGGCGTCGAACTTGGCCGGCGTGCGCGTGGCCATGACCAGTTGCACCAGGTATTCCTCCACGGCATCGGCCATGTACAGGCCGAGGATTTCCTTGCGCGCGGCAAAAATGGCCTGCTGGCTGACCCGGCGCTCGGGCTTGGTCTCGCCGCCCAGTGCCTCGCCGCGGGCCTGCAGCAGGATGCGCCGTTCCACCGCTGCGTCGGGGAAGCCGATTTTTACGTGCATCAGGAAGCGGTCGAGCTGGGCTTCGGGCAGCGGGTAGGTACCCTCCTGCTCGATGGGGTTCTGCGTGGCCATGACCAGGAACAGCGGTGACAGGTCGTACGTGCTGCGGCCCACGCTGACCTGGCGCTCGGCCATGGCTTCGAGCAGCGCCGACTGGACCTTGGCCGGGGCGCGGTTGATTTCGTCGGCCAGCACCAGGTTATGGAAGATCGGCCCCTGCTGGAACACGAAGCTGCCGGTTTCTGGGCGGTAGATTTCGGTGCCGGTAATGTCGGCCGGCAGCAGGTCGGGGGTGAACTGGATGCGATGGAACTGCGCCTCGATGCCTTCGGCGAGTTCTTTGATGGCTTTGGTCTTTGCCAGCCCGGGGGCGCCCTCGACCAGCATATGGCCGTCGGCCAGAAGCACGATCAACAGCCGCTCGACCAGCTTTTCCTGGCCTAGGATCTGGGTGGAAAGAAAGGTGCGCAGCGCGATCAGCGCTTCACGGTGTTCCATCGGCGACGGTTCCTGGTATTGGGCCGCAGGCGCGCTGGGAACAGCTGCCTCGGCAAGGGGTGATACTTTAATCTATCCGGGGGGGTGGCGACCAATGGCGGCTGGCAAATTTATCCAGGCCGTCGGGCGTGGGCTTGTCGACAAGTCCTGCGCAACCTTCGGCGTCGGCTGATAGTCGGCCGCTGTGCCCTGGCGCTTGCTGATGCTCTTTGAGCAAGCAGGACGCAGGATGATGCAAACCCACCGCAGTACCTTCGATACCCCTGCGCCAACGACTTTGCGCGTTGGCGTGTTCTTTGATGGCACCGGCAACAACCTGGGCAATGCCACGGCGGCGGGCCAGGCTGCGGCGCCGCTGGCAGGTACCAGCTACGGCAATGCCTGGAGCAATGTGGCCTTGCTGCATGCGCTGTACCCAGCCCCCGGCAGCCCTGCGCCGGGCGCGATGGCCTTTCTCAAGCTGTATGTCGAGGGCATCGGCACCACCGCGGGGGCGGCGGACTCCAGTTTTGCCTCGGCCACCGGGCGTGGGCGTACCGGCGTCGAGGCGCGCGTCGCCGAGGCCGTGACAATGATTGCCGACCAGTTGCGCGGCTGGTGCTCGGCGTATCCGCAGTCGCGGCTTGCGCGGGTCGAGCTCGACCTGTTCGGGTTCAGCCGTGGCGCCGCTGCCGCCAGGCACCTGGCCAATGTGCTGTGTGATGAGGCGAGCAACCTGTTGGGCACCTCGTGTGCTGTGTGCATCAATTTCATTGGCCTGTTCGACACCGTGGCGGCCATCGTCGCGCCGTTGCAGGGGGACTTCGACCCCGCTGACGCTCGCCACGGCGGCTTGCGCCTGGGCCTGGGCAAGGGCATTGCGCGGCACGTGGTGCAATTGGTGGCCGGTGACGAGCGCCGGCATAACTTCCCGCTGGTGCGCAGCGAGGGTGACATTGTCGTGCCGGGCGTGCACTCGAACATTGGCGGGGGCTACCTGCCGTGCATGCTGGAGCAGGTGCTGCTGTGCAAACCGCAGTCGCAGCGGGTGCCTGTGCGCACAAAAGCCGAATGCACCCGTGCCTACTCGGCGGCCAGCGCCTTGCTGACGTCGGCGTTTGCTGAGTTGGGCGAACCACGGCCGCGGGTGCTGACCTGGGAGCGGCCGATTGCCGGCGGCAAGCCGGACGAGGCGCAAAAGCAGGTGTATGCGGCGGTTTATCGGGAGAGGGGCGTGGCCGGCCATCTTTCCCGGGTGTACCTGAGCATCATGCGTGAGTTGGCAGTGCGTGGTGGGGTGCCGTTTGCCGAGTTGGGCGGCGATGAAGCCCATCGGCTGCCCGATGACTTGCTGGACATCAGCCGCAAGCTGCATGGCTTTGCCTTGGGTTCCCGCCCCGACGCCGGCCTGACCGAGGACGAACAGCGCCTGCTGCGCGACAAGTACATCCACACCTCGGCGCACTGGAACCCCGTGAAGGGCCTGCGCAACAGCACGCTGGACGTGCTGTTCGTCAATCGGCCTGGCGAAGCGGGGCGGGTGGAGCATGTAGACCCGATGGTGTGATTACGGCTGAGTACGTTTGAACCCAGGGGCGCGCCCGTTCAGTACCGCGTAGGCCAGCAGGCCGATGACCAAGCCCCAGAAGGCCCCGCCGATACCCAACAGGGTGATGTTGGCGGCGGCTGCAAGAAAGGTGATCAGCGCGGCTTCGCGTGACTTCGCGTCGGCCATTGCACTGGCCAGGCTGGTGCCAATGGTACCCAGCAGCGCAAGGCCGGCGAGGGTGGTGATGAAGGTGGCAGGGAGTGCCATGAACACGCTGGCAAGCGTGACGCCGAATACCCCCACAAGGATGTAGCAGACCCCTGCGGCGATCCCCGCGATCCAGCGTTTGGCCGGGTCTTCATGGGCTTCCTTGCCGGTGCAGATGGCGGCGGTGATGGCCGCGAGGTTGAACGCGTGCGAGCCGAACGGCGCCATGAGCAAGGAGCCCAGGCCGGTGACTGCGACAATCGGGTTGGCGCTGGTCTTGAAACCGTCGTTGCGCAGCACCAGCATACCGGGCATGTATTGCCCGGTCAGGGTGATCAGGAACAACGGCAGCGCGACGCTGAGGGCCGCATTGAGGGTAAAGGCCGGGGCAGTGAACACCGGTGTCGCGATTTCCAGCGTCAGTTGCGAAAGGCCGGCCTTACCCTGGATCAGCAGGTAAGCAAGGCCAAGGACGAGGATGCCTACGACTGCGTAACGGGCAGTAAAGCGTTTGAACACCGCGTACGCCACGATGAGCAACCCGGCCAGCACCGGGTCGACCGACAGGCCGGCAAACGCGCCGATGCCGAACTGTAAAAGAATGCCGGCCAGCAGCCCTGCCGCGACCCCGGCTGGGATGATCCGGACCAGCCTTTCGAAGTACCCGGTCAGGCCCAGCACTACGAAGCCGGCAGCGGACAGCAGGTACGCGCCAATGGCCTCGGCATAGGGCACGCTGGCCAGTGCCGTGACCAGAAACGCGGCAGCCGGGGTGGACCAGGCCGTTATCAAGGGTTCACGGCTGTACCAGGACAAGACAAGCCCGGTGATACCTACCCCGATCGACACCGCCCAGACCCATGACGAGGTCAGCTCCGGGCTTAGCCCGGCGACCTTGGCTGCCTGGAACACCAGGATGAACGTGCCGCCGTAGTTGACGATGACCGAAACCAAACCGGCGATGGCGGGGTGCAGGATGTCGGTCAGCCCAAGCGATGCCGATGGGTGTTGAGCAGGCGTTGTCACAAGTGGCCTCCGTGCTTATGTGATTGATGAAAGTCCGTGTAGTGAACAAGGTCGGCATTCAAGGCGCTCCCACAGATAACATCGATATTGTGGGAGCGGGCTTGTCCCGCGAATGGGGCTACGCGGTGCATGGCACCGGCTTCGCCGGTGTTCGCGGGGCAA